>CAMYAA010000118.1 GCA_947253615.1 uncultured Sutterellaceae bacterium | reverse complement strand
TCTAGTACGGTCTCGTGGGCTCGGAGATGTGTATAAGAGACAGTCTTAGAACTGACATTCTCACAGGTATACCCACGAGAAAGGTCGAGAACACGCCCTTTGCACTTGGGACAGACCCCAACACTCTTGGCGTTCTCAATTTCTTCTTGAAGCTCTTCGTTATTGGTTTCTTCCTCAGGGAAGTCAAACTTTAACGAAAGTTGATCATTTTCATCGGGAGCAATAACTAACTCAGCTTCAAACGGCCATCCCTTTCGACTAATAAAGCCCTTCAATGGTCCAATATGACGATCCGTCAACAAGGTTTCCACTTCTTCCTCATCGAACATACGGCCCGAGAGATGCTTCGGAATGCGGAAACCACAGTCTGGAGTCGTACAAGCATAGGCATTATAGTTTTCAACGAGTTTGCCCTGACAACGTGGACAAGGAGCCTTCACTTCATAGGCTTGAACAACCGGTACCGAATCCCCTTCATAACGACTTGCTGCCGCCACAATGTTCTTGGTGAGCTGACGAATTTCACTCATAAACTCCGTCGAGGAAAACTCGCCTTGCTCTAAACGACTCAGTTTTTGTTCCCATTCAGCCGTCAAACGAGGATCAGAAAGTTCAGAAATCTTCAAACCTTCGAGCAACGTAATCAACTGGAACGCTTTCGAGGTCGGAATCAATTCACGCTCTTCACGACGCATGTATTTTTGATCCAACAGACCTTCAATAATCCCTGCACGCGTTGCCGGGGTCCCCAGGCCTTTGTCGCCCATGGCATCCCTTAACTCATTCTCGTCGATGGTCTTACCAGCTTTTTCCATTGCGCCAAGTAACGTTGCTTCGCTATAACGAGCAGGAGGACGAGTTTCCAACGCTTCAATTTGAATATCGTCAACCGTCGCAATCTCCCCAGGCTGCGTCTCAACGAGCAAATCCTTCGTGCTCGATAAATTTCGGCCCGCGGGTTCTAACCAACCCGGCTTGACCAAAACCTTCCCTTCGGACTTGAAAACTTCACCTTCAACCGTGGTCAAACGCGTGGTCACGTCATACTCAGCCGCGGGATAGAAAATCGCCAACAGACGACGTACCACCATGTCATAAATGCGCTGTTCTGCATCGGTCAAACTCTTGGGAATGACACCAGTCGGGATGATTGCAAAGTGATCGCTAATCTTGGAGTTATCAAAAATTCGCTTGTCTTTAACAACCCAATGCGAATCAACAATCTGACGAGAAAATGGCGCATATTGATCCATCGAGGCCAAGTCGCCAATCGTCTTCTCAACCTGAGAGACATAGTCTTCTGGTAATGCGCGAGCGTCCGTACGCGGATACGTCAATACCTTATGCTTTTCATAAAGTGCTTGAGCAATCTGTAACGTCGTCTTGGCCGAGAAACCAAAACGTTGGTTGGCCTCGCGTTGAAGACTTGTCAAATCAAAAAGCGCAGGCGCCATTTGACGGACACGCTTCTTCGTTTCTTCAATCGTCCCTTGACCACCCTGACAAAGCGCCAAAATTCGCTTCGCTTGCGCTTCATTCCATAAACGTTCTGGCTTGGCGTGAGGATTGTTCGGATCTTTCTTAAATTGAGTATCAATCCAGGTACCTTTATATTGTCCTGATTTGACATCAAACAGCGCTTGGACCGTCCAATAGGGCTCCGGCTTAAACGCGCGAATTTCCATTTCACGCTTTACAACGATAGCCAACGTCGGGGTCTGTACGCGCCCCACGGTCGTCAAGAAGAATCCGCCACCCTTGGAGTTAAAGGCCGTCATCGCTCGAGTCCCGTTAATCCCGACCAACCAGTCCGCTTCGGCACGACAACGTGCAGCAGCTTCTAACGGACGCATTTCTTCGTCGGAACGTAATTGTGCAAACCCATCTTTAATGGCTTGCTTGGTCATGGACTGGAGCCACAAACGACGACAAGGTTTTTTAGTAGCCGCTTCTTGGAGAATCAAACGGAAAATTAATTCCCCTTCGCGGCCCGCGTCGCATGCGTTAATTAATTCGGAAACATTGCGCTTGCGAATTTCTTTCAACAATAAATTGAGTTTCGTTTGTGTGCGCTTGATGGGCTTTAAATCAAAATGGGTTGGAAGCACCGGAAGATTCTTAAAGGTCCAACGACCGCGCTTCACGTCCTGATCCTCAGGGGCAACAATCTCAAGCAAATGGCCTACCGCCGAACCGATGACCATATCATCACGACGCCAAAATCCATTTTCATCTTGTTTAAACCCACCTAAAGCACGTGCGATATCGCCTGCTACAGAAGGTTTTTCTGCAATAACTAAGGAAACTTTATTCTCTGCCATTTGCTTATTTCTCAAGACTGTCAAAAAACGACGATGACAATCATTAACTCCATTGTCTTTGCCCGTGACTATATCAGGAAAAGATTTTTGCGCCACAAGAAGTCTTATGTAAAAAAAACACGCAATTTGAAAAAACTTACTAAGCTTTCTCGTGGATTTCAAGTCGCTAACGGGATACACTCGACTGAAATCCTATTAAGTGGGAAGATAAGTACTCCCATAAGACTTGTCAAACACTTTGCGCTTTATTGCACAAGGTGAGTGTTTATAATAAGCCAAAAGTTTCACAAGGTTTTAAATATCTAACATTTGCTCGTAAGGAGTTTTTCTGTGGCCCTGTTGCCTATCATTCAATATCCTGACCCTGTATTGGCAGCTAAAGCTGAACCCGTTGAGATTGTCGACGATGCTATTCGCGCCCTTGCTGCCGATATGGCAGAGACGATGTACGCCGCTCCAGGTGTTGGCTTAGCCGCCAATCAAATTGGGGTTTTAAAACGCATCATTGTTGTTGACGTTAGTGAAGACAAATCCGAATTAATCACCTTGATTAATCCTGAAATTATTGAACTCAGTGATGAGCTCTGTGAAAACGAAGAAGGTTGCTTGTCGCTTAAAGGCCTTTTTGAAAAGGTTAAGCGTCCAGCTAGCGTTGTTGTGAAGTACTTGGATCTTGAGGGTAAAGAACAAGTGATCTCGGCAACCGACCTTTTAGCGGTTTGTCTCCAGCACGAAATCGATCACTTAGATGGTCAAGTCTTTATTGACCATCTCAGTCAGCTGAAGAAAGATCGCGCCCGTACGAAGTTATCCAAACTTCGTCGACGTGATCGCGAATAATCCAATTCGCTTAAGCGGTATATTGACGACAGTGTTGGATCACATGTGACGACAATGTCGGAATTAAGGCGTGGGTCATAATATGCCCCATGCCTTTAATTTCAATGTACTTAGAGCCTTTAATGAGATTGGCACATTCTCTACCCGCTTTCAAAGGCAGTAGAGGATCACTAGTTCCGTGAATCACTAGCGTCGGAACACGAATCTGACTCAACATCTCTCGACGATCTCCACTCGCAAAGATTGCCATCAGTTGACGCCGTTGTGCATAGCGCTCATTGGGAAATACTTTAAGTTTTTCTAATGTTTGCTGAAGTTCCTCAGGACTCGGGGGATAAGTATCACAAGCCAATCGCAAAAGATACTTGCGCATATATTCGAGTCGTGTCGCCTCATCAGCCGTGTCCCGCGCCTTACTAAAGAGCAACGAAGACACCACAAACGGATTGCCTAACCCGGTAATAAAGTTCCCAGACGCGGATGACAAAGAAATTAAACTCGCGACACGATTGGGACATTGCATCGCCATCGTTTGAGCGATCATTCCGCCCATGGACATGCCTAAAATATGCGCTCGACGAATCTTTAAAGCATCCAAAACTCGCTCTATATCAAAGGCCATATCCTCTAAGGCATACGGTGCATTATGAACGGGGCGATGCAGTGCAGAACAAACAATGGCTTTCACAACATCGAACGTGCTCGGATTGACGTCAGAAAAGTGGGTGCTTTCTCCCGAATCACGGTTGTCGACCGTGATAACCTGAAAGCCTTGAGAAACGATTTCTCGAATAAACAAATCAGGCCAAAAAGAACTCGACAAAGCTAACCCCATTATCAATACAATAGCGGGTGCTTCTGTATCTCCATAACGGCGATAGGCATAATTAAATGTGTTATACCTCAGTATGGACATGTTTTACTCCCTCGAGTGAGGCTTTAATAATTAACACGATTGCATCATGAAAATCATTTTTGCGGGTACACCGGATTTTGCTGCGGTAGCTCTTGAAGAGCTCATCAAAGCCGGACACGATATTGCTTATGTTTTAACACAACCTGACCGTCCAAGTGGCCGTGGCATGAAACTCACGCCGACCCCGGTCAAATGCGTCGCTCAAGAACACCAAATCGAAGTCCTCACGCCCGAAACGTTAAGTTTTAAGCGTGATCCTGAAAATTCGCAAGCCATTTTAGAGAAATTGACGGCCGCTGAGGCTGATGTTTTCATCGTCGCCGCTTATGGCCTCATTCTGCCTAGTGCCTTTTTGACCTTTGCTAAAGGCATTGGCCAAAATCACGATATTCATGCCATCAATATCCATGCGAGCTTGTTGCCTCGTTGGCGTGGTGCCGCACCGATTGCACGTGCCATTCAATCCCAAGACCCAACAACAGGGGTCACCCTCATGCGCATGGAAGCAGGACTCGATACAGGCCCCATGATTCTTAAAGAAGAAGTGGCCATTAAGCCTACCGATACCCACGCCTCGCTTACCGATGATCTTGCTCATTTAGGGGCCAAGCTTCTCGTTCGCGGGCTCAACCAGGCCGATACGCTGACCTATGAAGTCCAGCCTGAAGAAGGGGTGACCTACGCCAATAAGCTTCTCAAAGACGAGGCTCCGATTGACTGGAGTCAACCCGCCTCGACCTTAGCAGCTCGAATTCAAGCCTTTAATCCCTTCCCGGGAAGCACTTTTGTCTTTAAGGACGAAACCCTGTCTCTTATACACATCTGACGCTGCCGACGATATGCAGTGTGTA
>CAMYAA010000117.1 GCA_947253615.1 uncultured Sutterellaceae bacterium | reverse complement strand
GTCCAAGGGTTTAACCTGCGCTTCTTGCCATAAGGTGGAAAATCCCAAGGCAGGCGCCAAGGTCTCGGATGCGCAATGTATCCAGTGCCACGGGGACTTGGACCAAGTCGCTAAGCTCACGCAAAAGAAGGGCTTGGTGCCTGATCCTCACTACAACCACTTGGTGGGTTTGAGCTGCCAGGAATGCCACAAGGGTCACGTGCCTAGCGTGAACATGTGCAACACCTGCCACAACATTGATTTCAAAACGCCCTAGTTTCTAGCGTCAACCTCCCTCAATCCTCGTGATTGAGGGCCGTAGAAATCGTTCGCCCGTCTTACTTTTGGTAGGACGGGCGAATTTCTTTTCTCATTGTTAATGGCTCGTTAAGCCATCCAATCATCAGGCGCACCCACAAAGAGCTGCGCCCACGCAGAGGCTTTAGCGCCAATCACCACTTTGGCATTCTCGGTCTCGAGCCCCCCGTTATGCACCAAAATCCCCGCCAACTCATCAGCTTCCGTCGCAAAGAGTTCAAAGGCCTGGGTTAAGGCACGCGCTTGCGAACTTCCATCAATGGGCAAGCGTAAACGCAATAATTCCACAAGGCCGCCGTATTCGTGCCACTCGGCTTCAGTCGAAAAGTGGGGATTGCGCCCCGAGAACGTGGCGACTAACCAGTCAACGAGCTTTTCTTTGGCCGCTTCGTACTCTTTGTCACTCATCAAGCCCGTTTGGCATTGCGCCTTTCGTAACGTCATATTACGAATAGCCGCCGTGAAAATACCATCCACGACATCGAGCTGTAATAACGACGGTTTTTGCGGAGCTTTCGAACTAAAGTCGCAGCACCCGCCTCCACAACGATTGGATTGGCAAGACCCCATAAGCGCACCTAAAGGAAAAAAGTCAAACAATGCTCTGATTATAGGGGGATTGGATTCGTTCGCGCTTAACGACAAAGGCGACACCACTTCAATCACTCCCCAAAAAAAAATCCGCCACCTCCACGATGACGGATTTTTGAATCAGCAAAGAACGAATTAGTTCAACGATTCGTTTTCGATTTCGTCGGGGGTCTTCCCTTCCATACGGGCGGCATCCCCTAAGAACATCATGACGTTGGTGAAGCACCACGACAAGAATTGCGGATCCTGAACCAAACGTTCCAACTGTTGCTTGATGTCTTCCGACGGGTTCTTTTCCTGAATTTCATCAAAAATCTGCATGGAACCGGCTAAGAACTGCGACACGCCGATCGGTAAGAATTCGTCGTCATTGACTTCACCCAAGTTTTCCAACGGATATTCAATATCGGCCAAGTGGGCTTTCACGCGTTCGTAGAGCGCGTTCATATCCCAATCGTCAGGCAACTTCACATGGGGATTATCTTTGACAAATAACGCAGCTATGCTAAAGCAGACCTGTTCAAAATAACTGTCAAATTCAGGGGTCCCTTCTTTGACTTTATTTCCACGTAAATGTTCGATGAAATCCACGCCGACATAAACCAAGATTTCCATCAAAACATTGATTTCGGTAACTTCGATCGGGCCCTGGAGTTCGGGAGAAACTTTAGCTTCGCTCATTGATATTTGTCCTGTAATTCAAATGCCTAAAAAAGGCGCTCCTTAAGTTTAGCAAGTATTTCATAGGAAAAACGACTTTCCTCCAAAAAACGAAACACTCAGAGCGCCTTCATGAGAGGTTACGACTTACGCCTTGGGGGTTTTGCTCGCATCGATAATCTTCATGGCCGAGGCAATCATCGAGGACATATCACTCATGTTGCCCGGGACAATCATCGTATTATTGGTCTTGGCCATATTGCCAAAGGCCGCCACATACTGTTCGGCAATCTTCAAATTAACGGCCGTCATACCGCCCGTTGCCGTCGTCGCTTCGGCCACCTTACGAATAGCCTCAGCCGTGGCTTCTGCCATGGCTAACGTGGCCGCGGCTTGACCTTGGGCCTTATTGATTTCCGCTTGCTTTTCCCCTTCGGACTGTGCAATGGCGGCTTCACGAGCCCCTGTCGCCAAGTTAATTTGTTCGAGCTTACGCCCTTCAGAGGCCGCGACAACCGCACGCTTTTCACGTTCGGCCGTAATTTGCTGCTGCATGGCCTGCAAAATCACCGCTGGCGGCGTCAAATCCTTGATTTCATAACGTAAGACTTTCACGCCCCAATTGAGCGCAGCCTCGTCAATGGCCGAAACCACCGACTTATTAATCAAATCACGTTCTTCAAAGGTCTTATCGAGTTCCATACGACCCACGACACTACGTAACGTCGTTTGGGCAAGTTGCGTAATGGCGATCACGTAGTTGCTCGTCCCGTAGGAGGCACGCTGCGGATCCGTCACCTGGAAGAAGAGCACCCCGTCCACCGTTAACTGCGTGTTGTCGCGGGTAATACAAACTTGGCTCGGCGTATCGAGCGGGATTTCCTTCAAGCTATGGCGATAAGCCACCGAGTCAATAAACGGAATAATGAAGTTCAACCCTGGGGTTAAAACCGTATGGAATTTCCCCAAACGTTCAACCACCCAAGCGGTCTGTTGAGGAACCACTTTGATGGATTGCCAGGCGAATAAAATCGCAATAATGATGGCCACAATAAAAAAGATGACCCATCCACTCATAAAAATCATAGTGACTCACTCCTCAAGATTCACTGAACTTTTTTCAAAACTAATTGGGTCCCATCAATACGATCAATCGTATAGAGACCGGCGTGTAATTCACCCTCGTCGCTGCGGGCAACCCAAGGACTCCCTCGATATTGCACCACGGCGAGACCATCGGTTCCCACACTCGAGACTTCAACGCGTTGACCTGCATCTAACGCCATTAAACGCTCCGAGGCTTGTGAGTCCTTTTTCGAGCGCAAACGATGCACCCAAATCGAACCCAAGATAATCACAAGCGCGCAACTGCCTAATTTCCACCCTAAGGCAAGACCGAAGTAAGACGTGGTCCCTGCGGCGACGCACCCTAAGGCCACCACGAGCAAATAAAACGTTGCCGTTAATAGCTCTGCGCCCACCAAAATCAAGGCCATCACATACCAAAGCACCGTGCCGGAAATGAACATGGAAACGTTCTCCTTGAGGTGAAAAGAAAAATTAGATCGGATCTCTACACTATAGCAAACCTCGAAAGAAAACCCTATATCACTTCAGCAATTCGTCTCCCATAAAAAAGAGGACCTCTTATCGATAAGAAGTCCCCTGATTGAGCGTTTATTGGTTGAGCGAGGTCACCCTCGCTCTTACCCGATTAAGAACGGGCCAAACGACGCCAGGTGTCCACCACCGTGTCCGGGTTCAAGGACAAGGATTCAATGCCTTGATCCATCAACCAAGCCGCAAAGTCGGCGTGGTCAGAAGGCCCTTGACCGCAAATACCAATGTACTTGCCCTGAGCACGACAGGCCTTGATCGCCATCGACAATAACTTCTTGACGGCCGCATCGCGTTCGTCAAAGCTCGAAGCCACTAAGCCCGAGTCACGGTCCAACCCTAAGGTCAACTGCGTCATGTCGTTAGAACCGATGGAGAAGCCATCGAAGTATTCTAAGAATTCGTCAGCTAACAAGGCGTTGGTCGGCAATTCGCACATCATGTTCAAGCGAAGGCCATTCACACCACGCTTCAAACCATGCGTTTCCATGATTTCCGTCACGCGACGCGCTTCATTGACCGTACGAACGAACGGAATCATTAATTCCACGTTCGTTAAGCCCATTTCGTCACGCACGAACTTCATCGCACGGCATTCCATCGCGAAGCATTCAGCAAACTGATTGGCGATGTAGCGCGAAGCACCACGGAAGCCCAACATGGGGTTTTCTTCTTCCGGTTCATAGTGAGCACCACCGATTAACTTACGGTATTCGTTGCTCTTGAAGTCGGACATACGAACGATGACCTTCTTGGGATAGAAAGCCGCAGCAATCGTCGCGACGCCTTCGGCAATCTTACGTTCGAAGAATTCCTTCGGGCTGGCGTAACCGGCGGACAAACGTTCGGCAGCATCACGCAATTCACTAGGAATGTTCGGGTATTCCAAGACCACCTTCGGGTGGATACCGATGTTGTTATTGATGATGAACTCTAAACGAGCCAAGCCACAACCCTTGTTGGGAATGCCCGCGAATTCAAAGGCTAACTGAGGATTACCCACGTTCATCATGATCTTAACGGGGATTTCAGGCAACGCACCACGACGAACCTGATCGACACCCACGTCTAAAAGACCTTCGTAGATGTTACCGGTGTCGCCTTCAGCGCAGCTCACCGTCACCAAGTCGCCTTCGCATAAGCGTTCCGTCGCGTCGGAGCAACCAACCACAGCAGGAATGCCCAATTCACGAGCGATAATGGCAGCGTGGCAGGTACGACCACCACGGTTCGTCACGATGGCCGACGCCTTCTTCATGACCGGTTCCCAGTTAGGATCGGTCATGTCGGTCACTAAAACGTCACCTTCTTGGACGCGTTCCATTTCGGAAGCGTCTTCCACAATACGGACCGGACCCTGGCCAATCTTCTGACCAATAGCACGACCCTGGACCAATAAGCGGCCCTTGCTCTTTAACGTGAAGCGTTCCTGAACGTCCACATCCTTTTGACGGGACTTCACGGTTTCCGGACGAGCCTGGAGAATGTAGATCTTACCGTCCACACCATCCTTACCCCATTCGATGTCCATCGGACGACCGTAATGCTTTTCAATGATCGTGGCGAACTTGGCCAATTCGATCACGTCTTCATCGGTAATGGAGAATTGACGACGAAGATCAGGCGCGACATCCACCGTGCGAACGGTACGACCCGTCGAACGATCCGCTTCAAATTCCATCTTGATTAACTTGGAACCGATCGCCTTACGGATGATCGGGTACTTGCCTTGCTGTCTCTTATACACATCTCCGAGCCCACGCGACCGTCCTA
>CAMYAA010000116.1 GCA_947253615.1 uncultured Sutterellaceae bacterium | reverse complement strand
GATCTACACACTGCATATCGTCGGCAGCGTCAGATGTGTATAAGAGACAGCCGTACGGTAAAGCGGGTCCGCGGCAATCAACGCATATTTGGTGAGGTTGGCCGTGGAGACAATTTGTTGAGCGACCCCTTGCGAATAGGGTAATTCGCTCAAAACACGAAAACTTTGCAACCAACCGACCACACTAAAGAAAATGAGGCCGCAAAGCAGCAAAAACGTGCGCCAGAACAAACTCGGACTACGGGATTTTTTGGTGTAAGGCATAAACGGCAGTGTTTGCGAATTAGGAAACGCTCTAAAAAAGCGGCTCTACCAGATTATTCTAGTAGAGCCACTGGCTTTTCGTTGGATTGATCCCCAATGATTCAGGGATTAATCATGGGCAATCACTTGGTTTCGTCAGCGGTTTCACCCTCGAGTTCATCGGGCGCCTTATCGTCCGGAATGAACACGTAACCTAAGCCCCAAACCGTTTGGAGATAACGAGGCTGGCTAGGATCGGGTTCGATCAACTTACGTAAACGAGAGACTTGAACGTCGAGCGAACGGTCAAACGCTTCGTATTCACGACCACGAGCCATTTCCATTAACTTGTCACGGCTCAACGGCATACGCGGGTGACGAGCAAAGGCCTTTAAGACCGCAAATTCACCCGTGGTTAACGGAACGACATTGCCGTTCTTGCGCAAAACACGCGTCCCTAAGTCAAGTTCAAACTCGCCAAAGGTCATGATTTCGTTGTCCATGGACGGAGCACCCGGGGCGTCTTGAGGACGACGACGAAGCACCGCATGAATACGCGCTAAAAGTTCGCGAGGATTGAAGGGCTTAGCAATGTAGTCGTCAGCACCGAGTTCGAGACCGACAATACGATCGATTTCTTCGCCACGGGCTGTCAACATAATGACCGGTGTCGTATCCTTGGCCGCACGTAAGCGACGAAGGATCTGTAAGCCATCTTCGCCAGGCATCATTAAGTCAAGAATGAGGGCATCAAAATGTTCACGAACCCAGAGACGGTTCATGGCAGCTCCACTCTCACTTACGAAAACTTGGAAACCATTTTCACCTAAATAACGGCGTAATAAGTCACGTAAGCGGGGATCGTCGTCAACGACTAAAATTTTCGGATTTCTTTCCACGATGTTCTCCTGGATTAATTGAACTGTTGCCTACTATATGGGGACATTTTGCACAGGATAAAAGTCCATCACGCACAAAATTAACGCTTGTTACAAACTTGAGAAGACTGTTGCAAGTCGTCCAAAACAGTAGTTACCCCTTCACTTCAAGACTTTTCGCTCGATAGCGTTGCGAAGTGGAGTTGAAAACAGTGGTGAGTTACAACTATATAGTCGCAAAAAAATGGGGTGTAAGCAAGTAGGGATTTGTCGATATTTTTCACCGTGTTTTTTGCTGAAAATCCTGGGGAAACGAGGAAATTCCTCAAGGCCATCAGGTTGGCAGAACGCCGTGACATTTTTGCGTGCCTTAGAGACTTCTCCCATGGCGGGCGTGCCCCCCTTTCTGGGAGGGTGAGCCATGACCGAAAACATGTCGTCGACGGTTGGCCCCGAGTCCTCGTCCAATAAAAAAATGGGTTGAAGGCGGCCGGCACGCTCAGTTTTCATTTCTCGAACAGGTTTCTTCTTAATGGCTACCCCTCCGAGCCAATGCTCATTTTTCGTCTATATTTGCCCCTCAGACTTTGTGGCTAAAAACCGACGAGGTCGTCTTCCTACGAATAAATAATTTTTCCTACTAACAGATTGATTTTTTCTGTTGTTTTTTCTCTATAAGGCCTGTGATTAATAAAGGAAAAGGGCAATGTCGATAATAGGGAAGAAGGGGGATTGAAAACAGATCGACTTTTGCACAATGTTAGAGAATGTGTTTTTCGGAATATCCCTTTCCTACCGTCAGAGGGAATTCTAAATTTTTGAGGATGACGTTTGAGTTCGCTGTGTTAGTTCGTAACTGTTGAGACTGAAATTCTATAAAGAATTTTCTATTATGATTTCTTGGCTTGAGAAAACGTGGAATTTTCAAAAGTAAAGTGCGGTAGGTTGCTGCGCAAGGTTGAAAAGTGTTACGTTTTCCAGCCCTCGAGCATCGTATGATTATTGCGTGAGCTGATATAGTCAGTTCCGTCAGGTTTCCCCAGCTTTTGTTTAACCCCAGAGTTTTCTATGATGTTTAGAGGTCTTGTTGTGGTCGGGCTTGCCCTCGGTGCATTGAACCAAGCCAATGCGTCGGATATGGTACGAGCTCCTGCAACGAACGATTCCCCCATTATTAAAAGTCTCAATTGTCAGTCCAATGCCAATTGTATTGATGTGTGGAATCATTTATCTCGAGCACAACGCATTGAAGTTTGGCCGCAATTAGATAATGTGACTCGTGCCCGTTTTTGGAGCGTTCTTCAGTCCGAAGAGCGTGCTCAATTGCGTAAACAGTTGGCTGATGCCGATAAGCGAGCCGCCCGTACGCGTTATTTAATTGAGCACGAACAGGTAAGTATGGTGCAAACCTCCTCGCCCTCGACGCCGCCTATGTGCGACGAAGAACGTACGCTTTTGCGTCGTCAAATTCTTGAAGTGCATTTAGAACTTCATAATGGGAAAAAGCCTCATCGCGCTTGCGATTTATGCTCTTCCATTAAAGAGTAGTGGGGAAAAAGTGAATACTCGTCAAAGCGTCTGAAGGTTTTCAGGCGCTTTTGCTTTTTTAAGAATACCGAGTCCGTTGGAGCCAACGTCGGTTCTAGAAATTGAATCGGTATAATAGGGAACATTTCACCGACGTGTCGGTGAGCTTAAACGAATGAATTTTAGTCGCGGCATTGGGGTACTCTTTGGATGACAAAGCCATATATTTTATGTATTGATACAGCGCAAGAAAGTTGTCACTTAGCGTTATTAAACACCCAGACAGACGCTATCACTCTCAATGACGCCGAGGTTTCTCGCGAACGTAAGCAAGCGGAAATTATTTTCGGACAGATCAACACGCTTTTAAAAACGCACGGGGTCTCGAAGTCCGAGATCGGTGCCGTTGCCTTTGGTATGGGCCCGGGGAGCTTTACCGGCCTTCGTGTGGCCTGTGGGGTCGCTCAAGGGATCGCCTGGGGCTTAGAAGTTCCGGTCATTCCCGTCAATAACTTAGAAGTCACCGCCTACGATACGCTTTTAGAGGATGGTGCTCAGGTTGGAAATCGTATTGCCGTCATGCTCGACGCCCGTATGAATGAACTCTATACGGGACTCTACGAAGTCGCCGAAGACGGGACGTTAATGGAACGCGAAGCCGCCCAATTAGTGAAGCCCGAAGACGCGAAAGCTTGGCTAGTCGCGCATCAGGCCGATGTGCTCGTGGGTAACGGCGCTAAGGTCTATGCCGAGGCTTTTGCGGACCTTCCGTTAGTGAATGCAGGTGAGCCGAAAAACTTTGCGAAAGCTTTAGCTAAAGTAAGTTTCCTTAATTGGCAAGCGAAAAAGACGATTGCCCCGCAGTTAGCTTCACCGCTTTATGTGCGTGATCGCGTGGCGCTCACCGCTGAACAACGTCGTCGTGGTGAAAAGTTATGAGTGAGGAAAAGTCCTCAGTCCCTTTGATTAAACGTTGGGAAGTTCGCGGAGAGCCATTTTTAAGTCGTCCTTGGCAAGAAGGTGACATCAGCACTTTAGCTACAATAGACGCACAGATTGAATACACGCCATGGAGCAAAAATCAGTTTAAATCGGCCTATGAAAACCCGGCAGTGACGGGCGAGGTGATTACAACGGCGGCTGGTGAGGTCGTGGCGTATGCTTTATGGTTAAACTGTGTAGATGTCTATGAATTGTTGACCATTGGCGTTCATCCGGAGTATCGCCGTCGTGGTTTGGCGCGTGAATTATTAACGCATCGCCAGTCGGTATTGAAGGCGGATGAAGATTGTGAGTCGATTTTTTTAGAAGTTCGTGAAAGTAATGAAGGCGCTCGCGCGCTTTATACGGCCACGGGCTTTGAAGAAGTGGGATTACGTAAGCATTACTATGCAACTGTTCATGGCTTTGAACATGCCGTCATTATGAAGTGGGTAGCTTAACCATGACTATGATTTCCAAAGCACACTGTGAGGTTATTGCCTCGATGGGGCTCGGTCCCGTCTGGATCGATCGTGATCATGAGGATCCGATCTTGGGTGCCGTAAAGGCGCCAGTCTCGACGCCGGCCTCTGCGTCGGTCTCTTCAACGCAGACCGTGCGTGCGCGTGCTTCGGAGATGCGTTCGTCTTCGCAAGGCGCTCCGTCAGGGGTAGCCTCAGCTCCCGCGGCCGCTGCTGCGCCAGCACCAGCGCCCACGTTAAAGGCGCCTTCCTTAGTGAATCGTCCGCAGACCATTGACGCGTTTTCGCGCATTGTGGATGCGCCGGATCCACGTAAACAAGCGGCACTGCGTCGTCAGCAAAAAGAAGCTGAGGCCAAAGAAAAAGCCGCGGAATCTCTTTCGCCGATGGACTTTGCTTTGGCGGATTACGACGGGTTGGTGGAACTCTGTCAGCGTCACATTCGTTTGATGACGCCCGGCGTGAATACCGCCCCCGTGATGATGGATGGGCGTTTAGGCAATCCCATCATGGTCGTGACGGATATGCCAGGCTCAACCGATATCGTGAAAGGGAAACCTTATCAGGGTCGCACCGGTGAACTTTTTGACGCGATGATGGCCTCGATCGGGTTGACGCGTGAAGACGATTTGGTCGTGACAAACGTCTTAAAGTTCCGTGTACTCCCCGGGAAGAAACTCTCCGCTGAAGATAAAGCGTGTGCGATGGCGGCTTTAAAACGCCATATTGAATTGGCCCAACCTCGTGTGATTTTGGCCATGGGGAAAGCGGCGGCGATGGCGTTACTCAACGTGGAAACTGTCTCTTATACACATCTGACGCTGCCGACGA
>CAMYAA010000115.1 GCA_947253615.1 uncultured Sutterellaceae bacterium | reverse complement strand
GAGATCTAGTACGGTCTCGTGGGCTCGGAGATGTGTATAAGAGACAGCACCCATGGTCTGTAATTGGGTTACGAAGGACAAAAAGATCCCACCAAGCTTTAGCACCCCTCCCCTTTGCGACAACGCAAAAAACAGGTCACCCAAGCCTAGAAGATCCCTAAGTTATACCTGAAAAAAGTGTACCTATTCGGAATCTATTGTGCGCGTTGAGAATCATTCTTTTCCCAGTGAGAATGTAACAAAACACTACAAGTATTAGGGTTTTCTCGTAAATTTAAACCAATGACTTCTCCTGTGCGTCTTTGCTTTTGATCGTCTCGCTCACTTTTAGCCCTCTTGAACGAAGACACACCCCCGAAAAAGCGCTGAGATTTTGTCACATTTTCCGTCCCGCGGAGATCACACAAAAATAAAACGCCTGCGTGGGCGAGAAACGCGTGCGAGCGAAGGCGGGAATGGGAATGGGAATAGGCATGGGAATGGAAACGAGAATGGGAACGGTAGCGGAGTTTATGTGGGGAGTGCGAGCGGGAGTGGGAGCGGGAGTGGGAGCGGGTGGCCCCCACCAAGGAGCGTGCTTCGCTCCGAGGGCCCTCCACCCACGAATCCCCGGGAGGGCACGCGTCCCTCCCTTGTTTATTTTAAAGTCGCGCGATGGAATGCCAGACGCGCTCTAAGCGTTTAACGCTCACGGGCATTGGCGTTCGCAATTGCTGCGCAAAGAGCGAAACGCGTAATTCTTGGAGTAACCAGAAGAACGATTCCAGGTTCGGATCCTTTCGGCCCTTACGCTGAATACGCTCACGCTGCCAGGGCGCCATTAACTGTTCGAGGGAGCGCTGGCGTTCCTCGTCACGTGCGGGGTCATCACGATAGCGATCGAGTCGATAATTGATGGCCTTCATATAGCGCGGATAATGACGCAAGTGTTCCAGGTCCACATCCGTCAAGAAGTGTTTCGGGAACAAGTCCGCTAACTGTCGTTCGACGTCTTTCACCACGCTCTCCGAGGGGACGCGCTTGAGTTTAGCCGGAATTTGCGTGGCCTCCGTCACAATCTCTTGGAGTAAGCGCGAGATTTCGCCCGCGATTAACACCAAACGCGCCTTCACGTCTTCACGACGTGCCGAAAAACTCTCGGCCTCCATCGGCCAGGGTTCCACCAACGCGCTCGAGGCTAACGCACAATCGACCACGTCTTGCGCGAGCGAATCCATGCTCTCAAAGCTCTTTTGCAAACTCGGCACAATCGAGGCCATCATTTGTAAGCGCCCTAACTCATTGAGACTGCGTTCGATAAAGCGCACTTGTTCACGTAACGCAATCTTAAAGAGACGCAAGAGCCCCTGACGATGCACACGTTGCGCTTCTTGCGGATCATCAAACACTTCTAAGGAGCAGCTTTCCCCACGATCGACCAAGGCCGGGTGACCAATCAAGGTCTGCCCTTTTCGATTGATTTCCATGAGTTCGGGTAATTCACCAAAGGTCCAACCCGTAATCCCCTCGTCCAAATCAGCCGCCACACTCGCGTCTTGCTGGGCTAACTTCTGGAAGCTTGCCTGGGCCTTGTCCCCCAACTGGGCTTGGAGCTGCGCCACATTGCGGCCCATCCCTAAGGGCGTACCAAACTCGTCGACCACTTTGAAATTCATGATCAAGTGCTGGGGTAACTGCTCGAGCTTAAAGTCCGACGGACGCACGTCCATGGAAAGCTGCTCCCGTAAGTCGCGCGAGAGCACCTCTAAAAGGCCTTCCGTACCAGGGGCCGTTCCGCCCACCCGACCGAAGAACCCTTCTGCGTACTGAGGCAACGGCACACAATGGCGTCGAATCTTTTGAGGCAAACTCTTTAAGAGGGCCGTGACCTTCTCTTTGAGCATCCCAGGGACTAACCACTCGGCGCGCACCAAGTCCAATTGATTGAGCGCATAAAGGGGCACGGTTAACGTGACGCCGTCCTTGGGGTTACCAGGTTCAAAATGGTACGTTAAGGGCATTTCAATCCCTGCCATCGTGAGTTTTTTCGGGAAGAAGTTATTGGCCGCTTCCACCGCTTCATGACGCATTAAATGGCTCTTCGTCATGAATAAACTCTCGGGCGTGCCTTTTTGATTGGCCGCTGGCGTGGCCTTTAAATAAGCCTTCATGGTCGCGCTCGAGTTCACGCTTTGGGGCAATCGTTCGTTATAAAAGGCAAAGAGCAATTCATCGTCGACCAACACATCCGGACGACGCGTACGGTGTTCGAGCTCTTCGATCTCACGAATGAGTCGCGTATTGTGCGTGTAAAACTCCGTTTTTTCCGTCCACTCTTCTTCAACGAGCGCTTGACGAATAAAGAGTTCACGCGCGAGCACTGGATCAATCGGGGCCAAGGCCACACGACGATCCTGATAAATCGTTAACCCATAGAGCGTGGCCTTTTCCGAGACCACCACTTCCCCACGACGTTTTTCCCAATGCGGATCCCCGTGATGTTTCTTTAATAGACTTTGCGCTTCAACTTCAATCCACTCGGGTTCGATTTGAGCAACACAGCGCGCATAAAGGCGTGTGGTGTCCACCAATTCGGCGGCCATCACCCAACGTCCTCCCTTTTTCGCACGCACCGAGCCCGGCCAGAGCCAGAACTTAATGCCGCGAGCGCCTAAATAAGGCGGGGCCTTATAGTCCGCCGTAACCGCTTTCGAGCCAATATTGCCTAAAAGGCCCGAAAGTAAGGAGCGATGCACCGCCTCGGGCGTGGCAGGACTCGTATTGACGCGCCAGCCCAAATCCGCGGTCATGCTCACGAGCTGACGATACACATCACGCCATTCGCGAATGCGACGCACGGACAAGAATCGACGATGAAACTCTTGCTCTAATTTGCGATTGCTCTCTTTGTTTTCAAAAGCTTTATCAATCCAGCGCCAGAGCTTCACATAACTCATGAAGTCAGAATGTTCGTCGGCCAATAAACGATGCTGTTCATCAGCGGCTTGTTGACTTTCCACCGGACGCTCACGCGGGTCCTGAATCGAAAGGCCCGAACAAATAATTAACACTTCTTCGAGGGCATCACGTTGATAGCCCGCTAAGAGCATGCGCGCTAAACGCGGGTCCATCGGCAATTGCGCGAGGGCCTTACCGATTTTCGTTAAGCGTCCCTCCTCGTCCATCGCGTCGAGCTCATTTAAAAGCGCATAGCCGTCTGCAATCGCCCGAGGCGACGGGGCCGTCACAAAGGGGAATTCACGCACGTCTCCCAAGCGAAGCGAGGCGGAACGAAGAATCACCCCGGCCAAGTTGGAGCGTAAAATTTCCGGATCCGTAAAGGGCGGACGACGATCAAAGTCCTCTTGACTATAAAGACGAATACAAATCCCATCGGCCACACGACCACAACGTCCCGAGCGCTGATTGGCCGCGGCTTGACTGATGGGTTCAATTTGGAGCTGTTCGACTTTATTGCGGTACGAATAGCGATTCACACGCGCTAAGCCCGTATCCACCACAAAGCGAATCCCGGGGACCGTAATCGAGGTTTCGGCCACATTGGTTGCTAAGACAATACGGCGTTTAGCCCCGGGCTTAAAAACCCGTTCTTGATCCGCGGCGGAAAGTCGCGCATAAAGCGGCAAGATTTCGGTCGTGTCTGGATTGTGCGTTTTGCGAAGGGCCTCGGCCGTTTCGCGAATTTCGCGCTCCCCGGGCAAAAAGACCAAGACGTCACCGCGCCCACTCATTTCGAGTTCGTGCACGGCCCGATCAATCGCCTCAATCAACGTTTTATCATCCGCTTCGTCCGCGTCCTCGAGGGCGCGATAGCGAATTTCGACGGGATAGGTGCGCCCCGAGACCTGCGCAATCGGAGCGGGCTTACCGTCTTTAGCAAAATGCTCAGCAAAGCGTTCCGCGTCGATCGTGGCCGAGGTGATAATCACCTTTAAGTCAGGACGCTTTTGAATCAAGCGTTTTAAATACCCCAACAAGAAATCGATATTAATACTGCGTTCGTGGGCTTCGTCGATAATGATCGTGTCATAGGCCTTTAAGAGCGGATCCGTTTGCGTTTCCGCCAATAAAATCCCATCGGTCATCAATTTAATGGTCGCCCCCGGACTGGTTTTGTCCGTAAAGCGCACCTTATAGCCCACCACGTCCCCTAAAGGCGTTTTTAATTCTTCAGCAATACGTTTGGCAATGGAACTCGCCGCAATACGACGCGGTTGCGTATGCGCAATGCGACCGTGCTCACCACAGCCCGCCATCATGGCAATCTTAGGTAACTGGGTGGTTTTCCCCGAGCCCGTTTCCCCACAAATAATCGTGACCTGATGGTTTTTAACGAGCTCGACCAATTCCTCACCACGTTCCGAAACGGGCAACCCCGGCATTAAGGTAAAGGGCGGAATGGGCGTACGACGTTCTTTCCACGGTAAACGCGCGCGAGCCTCTTGATGAGCCTCACGCGCCGCTTGTAATTCTTTCCCGACGCGCCCCGTGGGGTTCGCTGGTTTATTCTCACGACGGGGTTTGGCGGTGCGCGCCGTCGAGGCGGGGCGAGTCTCCTTCTCACCCAAGCGTTCGATCGCCTCTGGGCGATTGGGCAAACGCGCCCCGGGGCCCTTCGCTTTCGGGGCCTTGGCTTTCGCCTTTTGACGAGATTCTTGATATTGCGCTTGACGACGTTCGAGCTCTTCTTGATGCTTTTGCGCTTTAAGGTACGCTAAACGTTCGGCCTCTTTAGCCTTTCGTTTCGCTTCGATACGCGCCGCCTCTTCTTGTTTTCGCGCTTCTTCATCGCGTTTTCGACGTTCAGTGACGGCGACTTCTACTTCTTCACGAACTTTGCTAAACGCTTCAAACAGCGCATTATTACTCATACAACGATCTAACTCAGAGAGTGGGCAACCATACTCTGAGTTAGATCGTTGTATGAGTAATAATGCGCTGTTTGAAGCGTTTAGC
>CAMYAA010000114.1 GCA_947253615.1 uncultured Sutterellaceae bacterium | reverse complement strand
TCTACACACTGCATATCGTCGGCAGCGTCAGATGTGTATAAGAGACAGGTTCACCGCCCGTGATCACCACCAAGGGGATCTCGGGATAGGTTGCCAAAATATAAGACGACAGCTCTTGGGCTGTCGTCGTTGCGTAACCTGGGCGATCTTCTTTTTGAAGGATGTCCGCCAAGGTTGTTTCGTTGGGCTTTCCAAGCTTCCAAGTGTATTTGGTATCACACCAAGGACACTGACATAAGCAGCCCTGTAAACGAACAAAAACCGAGGGACATCCGGTATAAAACCCTTCACCTTGAATACTGGCGAAGAGCTCATTGACGAAAATCAACGGCATCAAAGAGTCTCCACTCCGCTGCGCATTTTCGTGTTTCCTCCACTCGACAACGGATCACCTTCACGCCCGTTCCTTCAAGAACTTGCGGGGCGACGACTTCGGCCAAATACGTGGCCATGTTTTCCGCGGTCGGATTAAAACTTGTCACAACACAGGTCGGATCAATGGCCACCAACGCTTCACGGATCGGGTCGTTTTCCCAAACCAAGAAGTGATGATCCCAATGATTTTCCAACCACATACATAACGTGGACTTAATCACTGAAAAGTCAATGACGCGTCCGATGTGATCCAAATCACCCGCACAATCAAACGTAATACGGTAATTGTGCCCGTGTAAGTGAGCGCACTTCGATTCATGCCCCGAAACGCGGTGACCACAAGAGATATCATGATAGCGAGTCGCTACGATCATCGGTATGCTCCTTAATTTCTAAGTCTGCCAAGCGCTAAACGCATGAATTACTGTGCGTTAACCTGATTTAAGAAATCACGACGAAGGGCTTCATCCTCACGGAATTTGCCACGCATCACACTCGTCGTCATTAAGGAATCCATTTCCTTGACGCCGCGCCACGTCGTACACGAATGCGAAGCCTTCATGACAATGGCCAATCCCTTAGGTTTCATGATGTCTTCTAAAACATCAGCCAATTGCATCACAGCTTCTTCTTGAATCTGAGGGCGTTCCATGACCCAACGGCACAAGCGAGAGAACTTCGATAAGCCAATCACACGTTCGCCAGGAATCACCCCGACCCACAGTTTACCGAATACAGGCGCAAAATGGTGAGAACACGTCGAACGAACTGAAATCGGCCCCACCAACATCATGTCATCCAAACCTTTGGCATTGGGGAAATCCGTGGCCTTAGGCATGGTGCTATAACGCCCGTTAAAGACTTCGTCTAAATACATCTTGGCGATACGACGCGCCGTGTCGTTGGAGTTGTGGTCATTTTCAACGTCAATCAATAACGTGTCCAAAACGCCACGCACCTTTTCTTCTAATTCTTCGCGCAATAAGTCCATTTCACCGGGTTCGATATACTCGGCAATGTTATCGTTGGCACGGAAAGGCACACCTTCACGTTGTAAACGTTCACGAATTTTCTGACTAATGCTGGTCACGATTGAACCTCCTAAATGCTTTTTAGTCTGCTCACGTCTCTCTTCACCATCCACCACGGAGACTGAGCCTCACTTTTTTCTAAGGCGTTCATTCTAACAAGCGCCCCACCCTAATCCAAGTAAATTAGTCAACTTTTATAGGTACAATCCCTAAAAATTTTCCATTTTACCCCTAGCGAATCGGCCTGTTAAGGGGGTAAGTGACAAGGATCTCGAAGGACTACATTTCCCCAATCCCTTGTCTCAAGCTCACTTTCCAAAGCGTCAATTGAGGACTTTCCTGTGCATTAGCATGCGCTAATGACCTGTATAAAGTTTCTCTAAAAGCGCTTCTTAAAGGAGCGAAAAGGGCATTAAAGTCTCAAGACCCTAATGCCCTTTAAAGCGAACAGCTAACGATTTGTTTATTTAGCGGGTGTGGCCTTAGCCCCATCCTTGGACAAATCGTTTAAGTTCCCCCAGACGGGACCCGGTGCGAACTTCGCGCCCGTAATACGTGCGGCGGTCAAATGCGCCAACGGACGGGTATTGTTCACGCCACGAGCCACAGCGGCCTGTACCAAGTTCACCAAGAGGCCAACGGGCGAAGCGTCCACGCTATTGGAGTCATAAAACACCATATCGCGACCGCTCGTTAATTCCTGACCTTCGCGGTTGAAGATGCGGTAAGACACCTGCACTTCCGTACGGCTGAACAAAGCCATATAACGCGTATCGAAGTAATCCACCGACACGTACATGACTAAGTCAGAATCAAACAACTTCGCCACTTCCGTGGGTTCCATCGCTTGAGCACGTTCCGGTTCATAGAGACCTTCGGACTCAAAAACCATGCGAACCGTTTCTGGCGGGAACGGATAGTAACCACGTTCAGCGATCGGTTGACGCATCACGCTGCCGAGCAACTTGTCGGCATTGACTTGCGTCGTACGGTTAACCACAGGAACGATCAACACCGAGCGATACTCGGGCGAGTTCACGGGGTATTCCACCGTTTGCGTTGCACAACCCGCTAACAATAAGCTCACGGTTGCCACGGCTAATAAGCCAAGACGTTTTACGCTTTTGACAATCATTATTGAGCTCCTTGGTTAGCCGTTGTCTTCGGGGCGTTCTTTTCCGCTTCCAATTGCTTGGAATAATTGCGTTGAACCCCTTGAATTAAGCTCGTCATCAAGCCCTTAGCTTCGGGCCAATAACGTTCTTCTAAGCCATAGTACTGGATGGCTTCCTGCGGCTTACCAGCACGTAAGTACATCGTACCTAAGTCTGCATAGACCCCGGGAGGCACAATCTTGTTGGCCTTATTGGCCTCATCGACAACGCTTTGCAAATAAACCATTAACGCTTCGTCGGTGACTTTGCCGTCGTAATAGTCATACATCTTGTCGCTGTAGCCATTCCACTGGTAATAGGTCTTAGGACCACAACCCGTCAGAAGGAGCACACAGGCCAAAGCGGCAAAGCCTAACTTCGTGGTTTTCATGAACACTATCCTTGATTAGAAGCCGCTTAAATTCGAGGTCACTGCGTCATCGACGTAGACCTTACGCTCGACCTTATGGCCGTCGGGATAAACCACCGTAATGATGTGCGTACCCGGTAAGACCACTAAAGCCTTATCGTTGGCCTTGTAATCACCAGCGTAACCATTATCGATACCGTCCACTAAGACACGAGCCTTGTTCATGCCGTCAAACGGAACAAACGAAATACGGGCCGCATCAATACCAGCGGAAGTGTTCGTAGCGGGATAGCGTAAGCAACCCGAGAGCGTTAACGTACCGAGCGCAGCAACGGCAACAGCTAAGAGAGTTTTTTTCATTATTTAGCCTCTTCAACAACCAATTGAGCGGGTTGAAGTCCCTTCAAGGAACCACTGACCACGCGCACGATAGAACCTTCGTTGGCAGCATCGTCACCGAAGTTCTGAACAACTTCGATACGAGCGACTTCAACGCCCGGCAAGCGAATCATGAAGCCCGTTTGCGGGGACTTGACCAACTTACCTTCCTTCTTAACCACTAAGGTCATGCCCGGCTTGATACCCTGGAGAGCACCACCCGAGATGGACATTTCGCCCGGAGCCGTGGATAAGAAATACGTCTTCCAAGGACGGCCCTGTAACTTTTCAGTCAAGTTGCTCACGGCATCAGACACCGCAGCGGCGATCGCCTTGTCATTTAACGTACCGTCGTAGTCAGCACGAGAGCCAAAACCTAAAACGTCGGAGTTCGTCGTTTCGCTCGTACCCGCACCGGAGGTAGAGAAGAGCACACGACCCGTACGGGGATCAACCACGCGGATGTCCATCTTGGCATAGGCCACTTGCTTCTTGTCGGAGGTTAAGAAGCCACGCTGACCCACCGTCTTACGACCGAATTCGGTCAAGCTACCCAATACGAGAACGTCGGCCGCCACCGGGTCAAATTTTTCGCTCGTTAACTGAGCTTCTTTTTGGAGCGTCGCGATATCGGTACGTTCCAAGACCGTGAAACGGCCGCTTTGCGTTAAAGCTTTCACAAACATGTCGGAGACTTGCTTGCCAACCGGATCGCCGTCGAGCGTACGTAACAAGCTACGACCGTAGTTCGTTTCGTTCGTCACGCGACCTAACGCAATCTTGCGCTTTAAAACAGGCGCGGTTTGAACTTGAGCCACGGCAGCTTGAGCTTGCTTTTGTTCGGTCAAACTCGCCTTGGAATTGATGCTGTCAATGGTGTGCTGCTGGGAGGCACAACCTGCCAACACCGCCATCGCCGTAGCAGAAACAAAAAGTTTTAAACGTAAATTCATTTTTTACTACTAACTGAAAAAATCAAGCCTATTGTCTGAACAAAAGACCTGAAAGCTATCTCTCTCATGAATTTAAGAGAGGGTTGCATTGAAATGATCCCGTATTTTATACGAGATGTTCGATAGAATCTCTAAAAACACAAACTTTCGTGCATTTTTGTTCTTAGGGAATCTACGCTCTCTTGCCTTAGTCCCCATAGGACATTAAAGCATCCTACAAAGCCCGTCAACTCGAGAAATTTTGAAATTTACCCACCTTCTATTACAGATCTGATTTTTCTAGTGAAATTCCCTTAAAAGAAGGTGTTTTTTTTCGTTTTTCTGAGGATTGAAATTTCACCGCTCATTTTATTTTATAGCGTCAATTTCACCCTGTTTTCTATTCGAAAATCGATACCTTTTAAACCACTTCAAATTGAAGAACAAACCACCACATCCCGTTCAAAAATAAGGAAGGCCATGTTGCTGGCTAAAAAGTACGCACTCGTTCTATCAAGAAGCGCGCCAGGTGTTCACGAGATTAAGAATTCCTAAAAGCCAAGCGAAATGCCCCTTGGGAAATCCACTTGGCTTTCAAAGATGATTCTAAACGTGGACCGTAAAATGACGGTTCACGTTAGGAGGGCTTCGATATACGCCGTCACTATCCAACGGCACACACTCCTCCCCTATGTATCGCGTCATTGATGAACTCAACCCTTTGGTC
>CAMYAA010000113.1 GCA_947253615.1 uncultured Sutterellaceae bacterium | reverse complement strand
ACCGAGATCTACACACTGCATATCGTCGGCAGCGTCGGATGTGTATAAGAGACAGCCGCGGAGGGGCTATTGCTCATCAATTCGTTCAAGTACACCAAGCCACCACAATCTTCCGCTTGGCCCTGATTCTTCAGGTAATCATGCACGGTCACCACGTCAGCGGGATCACCCTTTTGAATGATTTTGACAATGGCCCCATAAATGGTGCGGTGGTCACGACGATAAAAATCGTGTTCTTTAACGATGTCAACAATGCTGTCGAGCGCCGTGTTATTGAGCAGGAGTGCGCCCAATAACGATTGTTCACTCTCAATGTTCTGAGGGGGCTTGCGCACCATCAATTCGTTATCCGTATTGTTCTCTGTCATGTTGAGACTCTCCTTCTTTTTCACACCAACTTTCAATAGGGATGGTCATTGTATCGAACTCATCGACCTTCGAGGAGGGGGAAAAATCGGGGGTTGCGCCAAAGTCGTGATGCTAAAAAGTGGACGCTGTGTGCACTACCGAAAGCCACGTTTTACAACGTTTTCCCCTAACCTAATAAGGGGGTCACGGACCGTATCTTTTGGTGTGAATCTGTGCTATAGCGCGCGTGAAGAATTGACTATGATACTCGCTTTTTCGCTCAGGCTCTAGCACAAAAAAGAAAAGCATTCGTTCGACCCCGGAGGATCAAAAGAATGCTTTTGATTCGTCGTTCTCGAAGAGGAAGCGAAGTCATGGGCTTCGCTTTCGTCTTCGTTTCTGAGACCTAAAAATTAGGCTTCAGCGACAACGTGAACGGTCACGTCAGCCGTCACATCGGTCATGAGACCGATCGTGATGGTGTAGTCACCGACAGCCTTGATGGCACCCAACGGGGTACGCACTTGGCTCTTCTTGATCTGAAGGTTGTACTTCTTGTCAACCGCTTCAGCGATGTCAGCGTTGGTGACGGAACCGAAGAGACGGCCGTCAACGCCACACTTGGAAGCGATTTCGATTTCGCCGCCGTTCAACTTGTCAGCCACAGCCTGAGCCGCCGCTAAGCGTTCAGCCTGGAGGCGTTCGAGTTCAGCACGACGAGCTTCGAATTCAGCGATAGCGGCTTGCGTAGCGCGCTTAGCACGGCCAGTCGGGATAAGGTAGTTACGAGCGTAACCATCCTTAACCTTCACGACTTCACCGAGGTCGCCGAGGTGAACAATCTTTTCGAGCAAAATAACTTGCATTTCAATTATCTCCTAAGGCGAATTACTGGTTGTCCGTGTAAGGCAACAAGGCGAGGAAGCGAGCGCGCTTGATCGCGGTGTCAAGCTGACGCTGATAGCGAGCTTGCGTACCCGTCAAACGAGCCGGCATGATCTTGCCGTTTTCCTGAATGAAGTCACGAAGCGTGTCAACATCCTTGTAATCGATCTGTTCAACGTTCTCAACCGTGAAACGGCAGAACTTCTTACGCTTGAAAAGCGAATTTTGCTGGGGACGACGGGGCTTACCCTTACCCTTAGCACCGAAAGCCATAGTTAGCTCCTTATAAATTCCGTGATATGGACGATCAAGACACTAGAGCGTCGTGTTTTAGGGGCTACAAACCCACTGAGGGTTAGCTCTGTACCCAATTTCACCTTATTTAAAGCCGTGGCGACGTTACCGTACGCAAGGGCGAGAAATTCAAACTCGAGTTGGCGTTCTTCACCGGCTTCAACGACCGTGGCTCGGTGCATAAAATGCCCCGTAAACACTTCGTACCCGCCGAGGGTTTCACGCTTACCTTCGTTTTCGATGAGGGTTCCTTTGAGCTTAATCTCGTTCACAACGAGAGCCTTGAGCGTTCAAAAAAAAGTTCGAAAAAGAATTAGGCTTCAGCGGCTTGAGCAGCAGCTTCAGCAGCCAACTTCTTCGCTTCTTCCTTCTCGACAACCTTCATCATCGGGGAGGGAGCCGTTTCGGCCTTCTTCGTCTTAACCGTGAGGTGACGGAGAACAGCGTCGTTGAAACGGAAACCGTTTTCAATTTCGGCGAGCGTTTCGTTGGAGCATTCGATGTTCATAAGAACATAGTGAGCCTTAACGAGCTTTTCGATCGGATAAGCGAGCTGACGACGACCCCAGTCTTCGATACGATGAATCTGGCCGCCCTGTTCAGCAACGAGGGTCTTGTAACGTTCAATCATCGCAGGAACCTGTTCGGATTGATCAGGATGCACGATGATGCAAAGTTCATAGTGACGCATTAGGCCTCCTTACGGATAAAACTACCCAGAGCGTCTATTTCTGGTGTAGTAAGGACATGAAAAGACGGCATTGTACATGAAAACGCCCCCGATCGCGAGTCAAACCGACAAGTTTTTTCTCGTTTCACTCTCGTGGCGTTTTCTCGCACTAGCCATCCAAGAAATTAAGCTTTTTTCGCTTGGCGCTGACGCACGGTCTCAAAAAGGCAAATGCCCGAGGCGACCGAGACGTTCAAACTTTCGACGGCCCCAGCCATGGGGATACTCGCCAAGTCATCACAGCGTTTACGCGTTAATTGACGAAGACCATCCCCTTCGGCGCCCAATACCCAGGCCAACGCGCGGTTCTGATCAAAGTCATAAATGGACTGCGTGGCTTCACCGGCCGTACCCACAACCAAGACGCCCGCGTCGCGCAATTCGACGATCGAGGCAGCCAAGTTCGTCACTTCGACCACCGGCACGGTTTCCGCGGCACCGGCCGCGGCCTTCGCAGCCGCGGGGGTCATCGACGCGGAGCGATCGCGCGGCACCACGATGGCTTGCACGCCCGCGGCGTCGGCCACACGTAAGCAAGCTCCGAAGTTACGAGGATCGGTCACCCCGTCCAAAATCAACAAGAGCGTCTGATCGGTAATGGAATCCAACAACGTATGGAAGTCGAGCGTCGGGCTCTTTTCTTCGGCCAAGGCGACGATCCCTTGATGGGGCACGTTGGGCGAGAGCCCGTCCAAGCGGCGTGCATCCGCGTTCATGACGCGCACATTGGCGGCAATTAACTTTTCGCGCATTTCACGCATACGACGGTCTTTACGGGACGGATCCACATAAACCACCGATAACGAGGCGGCATCCATCTTTAAGCGGGCGCCCACGGCATGAAAACCGCTCAATACAATTTCTTTACTCACGTTGAAACTTTCACTCTGAATTAATTTAGATAAATCTTCCCCCGGCGGGGAGCGTCTTATCTCGACCAAGACCCTCTCCCCTACGCAAAAAAAAGGGGAAACTCATCGAACTCTTTTTTTATCGAGCCCTATTCTATTAGAACTTGGGCTCGATGAGGGAGATTTCTCACCAAGAATGACGAGCACCCTTTTATTTCGCGGCTTTTTTCGCCGCTTTCTTTTTGGCCTTCGCTTTCATCGCTTTACGCGCTTCGCGTTTGGCCTTTTTGCGTTTAGCGACTTTAGCGGCTTTTTTCTTCGCCGCTTTTTTCGCTTTTTGTTGGAGAAAGCGTTCGTGCTCCGTGAGCACGGGTTTGTCGTCCTCAAACTCACTCACGATCCGTGAACGACGCGTGCGGGGAAGCCCTTCCTCAGCACCGAGCTTCGCGGGCGAACGTTTAGCGCGCGAGGAGCGCTCAGGCTTAGGCGAAGCTTTGCGTTTTTTGGGCGCAAAATCGAAGAACGCCTCGTCCTCCGCCACGAACGACGGACGTTTATCGCGCGACTTTTTCTCGCGTTTGGGTTCGGTCTCTTTTCCGATAAACGGGGCGTGCTCAAGAATATTGGTTACCACAAAAGAAATGCGACGACGTTCCATATCGATCGTTTCAGCGCGCACTTCGACGCGATCCCCGATCTTTAAGGTCGTGCCGAACTCACCCTTCATTTGTTGGTTATCAAACTCGAACCACTCACCCGTATTGAGGTTAGAGACGTGAACAAACCCTTCGATGGTTTTTCCTTCGAGCTGAACGAAAATCCCGGCCTCAATCACGCCCGTGATCACCGCCTTAAAGCGCTTACGCTCGTTTTTCTGCATCCATTGGCACTGTAACCAATTCATCACATCACGGGTGGCATCATCGGCGCGGCGCTCCGCAATGGAGCACATTTGACCGAGTTCTTCCCAAACCAACCAATCTTTTTGGTCTTGGGCGCTGCGTAGCGCTGGCGTATTTTTGGCGTTTTCCTTCTTAATCCCCGAATGGTAGGGATTGTTTTCACCGAGATTCTCACGATGGCGCGAGGCCTTAAAGGCGTCGGTGACAATTTCAATTTCCGGATGATATTTGCGACGCGCCAAAATGCCCTTAATCACGCGGTGGAGCAACAAGTCCGGATAGCGACGAATGGGCGAGGTGAAATGTGCGTAGCGTTCGTACTGTAAGCCAAAGTGGCCGATATTCGTGGGCGAGTATTCGGCGCGGGCCATGCAGCGCAAAATCTGCATTTGAATATACGGATAATCCTTGGTGGAATCGACCAAATACGCCCAATCCGCCCCACTGATTTCGTGGTGATTGACTTTTAAGCTCTTTAAGAGCGAGCGGATATCGTTCACGCGATCGGGAGCGGGTTCGTCGTGCACGCGAAAGAGCGTCATGCGCTTATGATCAATCACGAACTTGGCCGCGCAAACATTGGCCGCCAACATCATTTCTTCGATCAAGCGATACGCGTCATTACTCGTACGGACCTCAAAGTCCACGATCTCTTCTTTGTCATTCAAGACCACTTTGGTCTCTTGGGAGTGGAAGTCCAACGCATGACGCGCTTCACGAACTTGACGCAACTTCTTATACAAGCGATAAAGCGTTTCAACGTTCTTCCAATTGCTCCCCAAGGCTTTTTGCGCCTCGAGTTGCTCTAGATTTTCGGCATTAATCGCCGCCAATACTTGGGTATAGGTGAGTCGCCCATGCGAGCAAATCACGCCCTTTTCAAAGACGACAGAGTCCTCATCAATCGTCCCATCTGCACGAATATGCATCTGTCTCTTATACACATCTGACGCTGCCGAC
>CAMYAA010000112.1 GCA_947253615.1 uncultured Sutterellaceae bacterium | reverse complement strand
CTTTATCCCGCTCCCCCCTCTCGAAGAGCAAAAGCGTATTGTTGAAAAGCTCAATGAGTTGATGAAACTGCAAAACTCTTTACAAGCTCAACAGTAAGTAGGAGAAAGATTTCCAAGATTCTCAACACACCATAATATAAACATGCTATTTAAATAGGGATACGTTTAGTTATTTGCTATTGTGTTTCATTAATTAGGATTGGAGGTAGGCCAGGACCTTCAATCCCCTCATGAACAAGGAGTGCTCATGGAACTGTACTTAAATTTGGAATCGTTCTTGAAGTCCTTACCCACGAAGTTATTAGAGGACTTTTTAAGCAAGGAAACGTGGACACTCGAGGCTAAGCAATTACAAGGCAAAGACTGGCAGAAGGAATTAGAAAAGCTCTCCCAACTTGAAATAGAACGCCTCACGAATTTTTGTCGTGATGTGGAATATTTAACGAATGAAAAGGGGATGAAGTCTATTTTGTCAGCCTGTGAGAGTCTTGGGATCAATCCCGAAACTCTCTTTAAGAACGATAAGGACACAATGCGTACCCGAGTATTTCGGATTGCGGTTTACCATACCCACATTTTCAAACGAGCTTATGAGTTCCATATAATCGATTACCCCGTAGGTAACTGGAAAGTTTATTCAGGCTTTTCGTTGGACTGTGAATTAAATTGCACTCAAGAAACTTTAAGCTCCTTGGAGCAATACGCCATTCAATTCTTTAAACGTCAAGGGCGCGGTACTCATGCCATCGCCAAACCCATAGAACGAGCAGACAAACAAATTATTCATCTCTCCGTATGCAATTACCCAACAGCTATCGCTGAGTTTGAAGGCATCGAGTTAAAGACATTGGAACGCTACCCCGCCTTTGACTTATTCTTCGTCTATGAGCCAACACTAGGCCAGTTACGTATTAATAACATTCGACTCAAAAACCAATGGAAAGCTTTCGTACAGGGGTTTTGTAGCATAGCTATGGGATTGCCCATATTCCCTGAAAATCCATGGACAAACCGCTTTGATTTAACGAAACCCTTTACCCCTGGTTTTCAATTCGTCATTGATATTGACTCTTGCGTTTCACACATTGACATACTTCAAGTGACCTTGGAGGAGAAACGAACAGGTCGACGACATATTCTCCAGTCTCAAAAAGCTAACGATATTATTGCCCATTACCTAGAGTACCAAGGGTACTTACAGCATTATGAAATACGAAGCCTTCAACTGTGTGCCCATTTGAAGCGCCAATACCAGTTCGACTTTTATAAGCAACAACGCAAATTCACATTGAAAAATGATCGTACTGATCCCATTGATCAAGAACGAGAGGACTTTGAAATTCATCGCATTCTAATCAATTCAGGGGTTGAGGTACCACAATGACCTTAAGCAGTCGAGAAACATTAAATGCAGTATTTGAAGGTTTCACGACCATTAAAAAGCCACCTGTATTTCACCGAGGTATCTTTCAAGATTGGGATGTTAGAACCCTTCAAGCACTCATTGATATTGGTTTTCTGCATCAAGGGGCAAGACCCGAGTTTATGAGTTGCCCTGTAGAGGAGTGTGGACAGGGCTGTTTATGTCGTGTGCACTATAGCGATACGATGGGCGCGTATTTGATTTGCCCTGAGGGAGGTGGTGTAAATCTCAAAAATGAAGACCTCATAACGTACACATTGAACTTTGAGGCCATTGCGAAATTCATTTGTGAAAAGCTTGATACTCGTCCCGCCAAATTTATCTATCTTGACGATACAACCCTACAATTTGCGAAATACAAAGGGTTGGACCTCTCATTATCGGCTGAGCAATTCTTGTTTATTAACGTGGGGGAAACCTGCGATGATTTTCTTTCTTTAGTCAAGCTAACAAAGACCCAACTTGTATTTAGTCAAAAAGCTTTTAAAGAATTACTTCAAGACATCGAGCAAAAACCGTTTCGCCTTTCAAAAGAGGAATTATGGCAACTAGGTAATGAACTTAAAACACTCAATAACACCTGGGATGATGTCGCCATGGAAATCGCAAAAAAGTACACTAGGAAGTTTTCTTATATTCGCAGAAAGTTATTTGCCATTCGTAGGGAAAAAGGCGAAACGAAAGGATTTGCCAGCGCTGTGACAAATTTCTAAAGCACATGCGAGAGTAAGAAAAAAGGCACATTACATTCCGTAACATTAGTCACCCTTGAAGTCACCTATGGGTGACACCTTTTAATCAAGCCATGATCAATTTAATCTCTAAGGAGATCTTGATATGGCTATTAATTTCTTACGAGCGCATCAAGCGCAAAAAATGACGGGCTATCCCCGCTCATCCTTCTATGCCCAAATTGCGAAGGGCTTACTTCCTACCCCCATCTCCATCGGTATCCGCGCCGTTGCGTGGATTGAATCCGAACTCAACGCCGTGAACATGGCGCGTATTCGTGGTGAAACTGATGAGGCTATTCAAGCCCTTGTCGCTCAATTGATCGCTAATCGTGGCAAGGAGGTCAATCATGAGTAAATGGCAGATCTCCCCCACCGATTTAAAGCCCATTGACACGGTTACCAATGACGAGTTCTTAAACGTCATCTTTGAAAAGTGTCATGACGATCTCCCGTTGGTTTGTTTCAAAACGACACACAATTCCGACTGGACGACCTATCCCATGGGCACGGTTAAGTTTTCTCCGAATCATGAGAACTACTTCACCTTGGCAAGCTTTAAGCCCATTGAGGGGAAATGGAAACGTCAAAAGAGTGCCTTTAGCGCCCTTCACTGCATCGTCTTAGATGACGTAGTTTGGAAGGTCAATGAGGAAAAGGCCAAAGCCCAAATTCCCTTTGATCGCATCGCACTTCAGCCGACATGGATTATTGAAACCTCCAAAGGTAATCATCAAATAGGTTACCTTTTGTCCGAACCAATTAAAGCCCTTGAGCTTATCAAAAAGCTTGAGAAAGCGATTAGCGAACGAGAAATTAGCGACAAAGGAGCATCAGGCTTTACAACGCGCCTTATGCGCTTACCAATGGGAGCGAATTTGAAACGTGAGGAGGCTTTCCAAACGAAGTTACTATATTGGGAACCGAGTGTTCAATACTCGCTTGAAGAATGGATAAAGGGGGTTAACCTCTCGTTAGAAGAAACGAGAGAGGTGGATAAACGATGGGAGACAAATCAGGCTCTTGTAACTGATCTGTCCCCCATCCCCGCTAATTTAACGAGAGTGTTAACTAAACTTGACCCTGTAGATGAAAACTTATTAGAAACACTCAAGTCACAGGGTTACTATAAACGAAATTTAGGACAAGGTAAACATGAAATTATGTGTCCTTGGGTTCATGAACACACTGACCACGATGACTCAGGCACTTGTTACTTTGAGCCGTCAAAAGAGAATCGTGGGCTAGGAGGCTTTAAATGTCATCATGGCCATTGTCAGGGACGTACCATTAGCGATTTATGTAAAAAGCTCAACATCCCATTCAATCCTACCGAGAAGCGTTACATGATCACTTATCAAGAGCAATTCTTTGAGGAGGTCATTCAAGCCTGTGAATACATCCTGTCGGAAACAGGTCAGTTTTTCCAAGCGAATGGCAAAGTTATTGAGGTGAATTGGAATTCAAATTATCAACAAAATCAGGCCCGTGAAGTTAACGCCGCTGATTTAAAACGAACGCTGTCGACCTTATCACATTGGCAACGCTACGGAAAGAAAGATAACCTCATTCCGTCCAATCCCAATGACCAGATCATTAAGGCGCTTTATGAAAGTTCGACTCACCATTATTTGTTGCCCTTCAAAGGGTTTTACCGACAACCGTTCTTTAACGAGCGTGATGAGCTGGTCAATGTTCAAGGCTATGACTTCGATACGCAATATTTTGCGGACTTTGACCCCACGGAATACGAAATCCCTGAACGTCCTAACAAAGAAGTGGCATTAAATGCCTTGAAAGCTCTTGATGAAATCTGTCAGGACTTTGAGTTTGAAAATCCGATGGACATCATGAGCGTTTATAGTGCGCTCATCACGGCGGTTATTCGTAAGAAATTACGCACCGCGCCGATGTATCACATTCAAGCCCATATGCCAGGGGCAGGTAAAACCTACTTGACTGAGTTGATTGGTGTGTTCGCAACCGATGGCAACCTAAGTATGAGTTCATTACCCAAGAACGACGAAGAGTGCGAGAAGCTTATTTTATCCGCTCTACGGTCTAATCCCGATGTGATCGTGTTTGATAACCTCACCAGTGATCTCTATCCCTATAAGGCGTTATGCAGTGTGCTCACGGCCTCACGATACGAGGGGCGAGTTTTAGGCAGTACTCAAACGTTGAGCGTGGATACAAAGACGCTCTTCTTATCGAGCGGTAACAACGTAGAGCCCGTCAATGACATGGCACGCCGTGTCCTTACCATTCATTTGACCAGTGAAGAAGAACACCCTGAGACCCGACAGTTTAAACGGCCTAACTTGTTGAATGAAGTAAAGACCAAACGAGCATTTTACGTCTCGTTAGTCTTAACCATTCTTCGTGCGTGGATTCTTGCAGATAAACCTCAAGCAAAGTTAATCCCCATTAACTCTTATCAAGACTGGACGTATTGGGTTAGACAACCCTTGTATTGGTTAACGGGGTACGATTGTGCTCATGTATGGCTCAACGATATGAAACGAGATCCTGAGAAAGAGAACACAGCAAGGTTATTTGAATTCCTCTATGAGCATTTTGGGAACAACGAGTTTTCTGTACGTGACCTTATGCAATTCCTTTGTAATGAGTGCTTTAATGAAGCCCTCGATGGTCTAAATATTCCTCATGACAATAAAGCCATAGGGCGGTTACTAAAGAGAAAAGAAAATGTCATCGCGGGAGGATTCTTGTTAGCACGTTCGCCATTTCATCGAAATGTGAATCACTATCAAATTCTGAAGAGGGATTAGCAAAACCCCGCAGAGAGTCGGATTAGAGTC
>CAMYAA010000111.1 GCA_947253615.1 uncultured Sutterellaceae bacterium | reverse complement strand
TCTACACACTGCATATCGTCGGCAGCGTCAGATGTGTATAAGAGACAGAGCAATAACAGAAAACAGCATGACTATGGGTACAATTAAATTAGGTGGCTCGGAGGTTTTCTCCGTTGATGCCTTTAATTATAAGGGGTTCTAGGTGAAAGTCCAAAAGCAAAAGGCCCGACTTTCTGGTGAAAAAATTATTCAGTCAGGCCGTCTTCAACCGACAACGCCATAGCGAACACCCACGAAATTGACCACCGTCCGTTCCCCTCTTCACCTCACTCGTCACCCCTTTTCCTTGAGCGACAAGCCCACCAAAAGACCATTCACAGATTCTACACAGGTTATTAACAGTTTCTATATACACAAAAAATTAACGATTTTCCTTGGATATTTCCCTAATCCAAGAAAATTTAACTAAGCCACTTATAGACGCAAACACCCATATACTTCAATACATAGAGAGCGACGACAGGTTGCTATAAGCTAAAGACTGGTTAAAAAGATAATAAGCCTGTTGTCGTTCTCTACATTATTTTCACAAGGAAAATCACTATGCTTAACACACTCCCCCTAAGAGGGAGAAAAGCAGCCTTAAAAACGGGTGTTTTGACATTACACCTGGCGATACATGACTGCTTGAACCCTCACTTTAGTCAACCGAGAAGACGACGGATCGGTCCGTCAAGAGTCTAGCGAGCGCTACCCTCTTCCAAGTCCCCAACTTCAAACTTGATGTTTTTTCAATAGGGCAGTTTGAAGGCGTGGGGATTTTTGTTTGTCTCGTTTTCTATGAGTCACTTAGAGACGCACCATTGTCTATACTTTGTTTTGAGGACAGCGCTCACCGATTTGATCCTCCTATCAAGCCCAGGGCGTCTGTCTTTGTTTTCATATATATCTCCTTAGTCGGAATCACACAGCATCCCCCGTTTTAAGCCTATGCTCCATAGGGTCCTTAAAGCGGGGGTTTGTTGTTTCACGGGTCCCCAAACGACGCCAGGGGTGCCTTGCGGCACCCCCAGAGGGTTAGGTCACTATGAACCCCTAGCGATTGAAGATCGACTTCAAATCTCCATAGCCCTCTTTATCCATGGCTTCGTAGGGGACAAAACGAATGGAGGCGCTATTTATGCAATAGCGTTTACCGCCTCGATCGCGCGGACCGTCATCAAAGACGTGGCCCAAATGACTATTACCCACACGGGAACGCACTTCGGTGCGAACCATCCCGTAACTTTGATCCACGTGATAGGTCACCACCTTAGGATCGATCGGCTCAACAAAGCTCGGCCACCCACAGCCGGACTCGTACTTATCGCTCGAGACAAAAAGCGGCTCACCCGTCGCCACATCCACATAGATCCCCTTGGCGTGATTGTTCACGTACTCGTTACTAAAGGGGCGTTCGGTATAGGCATGCTGCGTGACGTCGTACTGTAACGGCGTTAAGCGTTCACGCAATTCTTTATCGGATGGCTTATGGTAGCGTTTTGGATCAATCACGACTCGTCCTCCTTGATGCTCAGGCGCTTTAACGCGTGCTGGCGCCCTGTCCTCTTGAGTTTCCGTATCCACGCCCGAAGCGGCTTTGCGCATATCGATTTGCGCCGCAGAATGGGTCGCCAAAGAGCCAACTAAATCAGGCAAGTCTTTAGCGGGAATATGCCCTGGTGTCGCTTCTAAAAGCGCAAGTTGAGGGTTAAAGAACATCATGGTCGGGACGCCCTCGATGGGGAATGTCTTCACAAAGTCACCCGTCGTATCGAGCAAGACCGTGATGTTTTTGTAGGGCAAGTGTTTAAACCAGTCCACGAAGTCCTCGGCGTCTTTTTCACCAATGCGCCCTGGCGAGACCACCGTCACGAGATTAAAGTCCTTATGCCCTGTGCCTTCAAAACGATTGAGTTCGTCCATGCCCTCTAAACAAATTGGACACCAGGAGGCCCAGAATTTCACCACCAAGGGTTTGCCTTCGTAAGCTTTCCAATCCACGGACTTCCCGTCGAGTGTTTTGAGTCTGATCGTATTGAGTTTAAGCACTTGGCGCGCCGGCGCCTTAATTTCAGCGGGCGTTGCCTCGGCCGAAGGGAGTTCTCCGGCCCATAATGCGGAAGACGCACTGCCTAAAATCACTAAACTCGCGGCCGTGGCCATCCATAACGGTTTTACACGCATCATTCGTCCCTTCCCTTATTTCAAGCCTTTGGTCGCTTCGTCCAAATCGATATGGCAATATCCAAAAGGATGCTTTTTCAGATAATCCTGATGGTATTCTTCAGCACGGTCAAAACGCTTTAACGGCACGACTTCGACCTGAATGGGGCGATCCCACTTCTTTTGCTCTTCAGCAATCACGGCCTTAGCGACTTTTTCTTCTTCAGGCGTGGTGTAATAAATCCCCGTGCGGTACTGGACCCCGCGGTCGTTACCCTGACGATTGACACTGGTCGGATCGATGATCTTGAAGTAATAGCGAAGCACGTCCGCGAGACTGATCTTGGTCGGATCAAAAGTGACTTGGACGGTTTCCGCATGACCGGAATTGCGATAGAGCAGATCCTCGTAGATCGGATGATCCCATTTGCCATTGGCATAACCGGAGACCGCATCAATCACGCCGGGGACACGTTCGAAAAAGGCTTCGACCCCCCAAAAGCAGCCACCTGCCACATAAATGACTTGACGATGAACAGCGGATTCTTGATGAGGTAGATTAGCGCGCATTAAAGGAGGTTCCTCTGAGAGTGAGCGTGACGCATCAGTTTGAGAAAAGGCGCTCGAGCTACCGAGCGTTAACGCGCCCACTAAAGCGCAAAATAATGCCTGACGGCGTCCAATGGTATGACATATCACAAGGTCCTTATGAAAAACTCGATACCGTCAGTATAAAAGGGAGAGTCTTGTTCAAGGCTTAAGAACGCTCTGCCTCTAACATTTTGTTAAAGTCAGCGCTCCCCCGACCCCTATTTTTAAAATTCCCTTTAAAACGGGACCACGAGCGGATGACCCTTGTGTTCTATCACGTCGACGTCAAGGTCGAAAAGTGTGGCTAAATTCGACTTGGTAATCACCTCCTTGGGATGCCCTTCAAAGCGGCATTCCCCTGCTTTCAATCCCACCACATGATCGGCCCAACGCGCGGCAACATTGATATCGTGAACCACCATTACCGTCATCACCTTGGCCGCTTGGGTATATTGATGAATCAACGTCATCAAAGCATAGGCGTGATACATATCAAGATTATTCAAGGGTTCATCAAGCAACAAGTGGGGTGTGGTTTGCACAAAGGCCATCGCAATATAAACGCGTTGACGCTGCCCGCCCGAGAGCGTGTCCATCATACGATCTCGTAAATCCACTAACGAAAAACGCAACAGCGTCGATTCAATAATTTTTCGATCCTCTTGGTCTGGTCGTCCTTGATGATAAGGAAAACGACCAAACTCCAACAAATCCACGACGCGCATACGACCGAGCACCGGTGGCGTTTGCGGCAGTAAAGCGAGCTTTAAACTCAAGGCCCGTGGAGACAATGCTTTAAGATCGACACCATCAATTTTCACCGTCCCGCTTTCGGGCTTTTTCAATCCAGAAAGTGCACCTAAGAGCGTGGACTTCCCCGCACCATTGAGCCCAATCAAGGCAATGAGCCCAGGACGTTCCCAACGCAAATTAATGTTCTTCAAAATCGGCTTATGCCCGAGCGCCACATTCAATGCATTGACTTCAATCATACGTTCCTCATCCATCCAGGGATTAAGCGACACTCACCGTGCCACGCGCTCGAATGAGCAAAAGACAAAAGAGAAGGCCCCCGACAAACTCAATAACGACACTCAAACTCGCATGCATAGATAGCACTCGCTCAAAGAGCGTTTGTCCCAACACTAACGTCACGATAGCAATCAGAACGACCATCGGCACACGCCAAGCATGACGAAAACTCGGCATTAATCGATACGTTAAGGCACACACGAGCAAGCCTAAAAAGCTGATCGGGCCCACTAAAGCGGTTGAGACCGACACCAATAAGGCCATGACCACAAGAATACTTCGAGTGACCCGAGCCACGTCAATGCCTAAGCTTTGTGCACGTTCGGGCCCCAGTAACAACACGTCCAACGTGCGATGCACTCGGCTCACCCAAAGCAAGGCCCCCAACAAAACCACACTGCCGAGGCCCATCAACGTTAGGTTAACGTCATTAAAATTTGCAAAACGACGATTCTGAACGACCGCAAAGAGCGTGGGATCGAGCAAACGTTCTAAGAATTGGTCCAGACTCCGAAAGAACACGGCAAAAATCACCCCAATCAAAATCATTCGCGTGAGATCGTGCCCACCCAGACGGCGTAGCGCGCCAAAGAGCGCAAAGCTCGCGCCCAGCATCACAACACACACCAGGACAAATCGCGCCACATCCGGAATTTGGGAAAAAGCCGTTTTCCCTAATACAAAAACAAGTCCAGTCTGAATGAGCAAATACAGAGCATCAAAACCCAATAGACTCGGGGTTAAGATCGGACTGCGCGTGAGACTCTGAAAAAGTAACGTCGCTAATCCCACACTCATACCAACAAGCACTAAGAGCGCCAATCGAGGTAAGCGTAGCGAGAGTGCAAAGGCCCAATCCCCTTGAGCACCTAACGTCAAAAAGAGCACGGAGGAAATCAAGGCTAAGCCCGCGGCCCAGGCTAATGAACGTATCAATGAGGTCGAACTCATGATCGAGCTCCTCGACGCCATAACAGCCCCAAAAAGATCGCCGCTCCTAGCAGGCCAAACAAGGTCGAAACCGGGATCTCGGAGGGATAGTCCAGTTCGCGACCCAAAATATCACAGGCCATTAAAAGGTTCGCCCCCGAGATCGCAACGATCGGCAGTGAAACACGCAACCGGTCTCCCATGAGTCGGGTTACCACATTCGGGACGATCAAACCCAAAAAAGGAATACGCCCCACAGTCACCACATCCAAAGCCGTGATTAAGGCTGTCAAGATTAACGCTGTCTCTTATACACATCTGACGCTGCCGACGATATGCAGTGTGTAG
>CAMYAA010000110.1 GCA_947253615.1 uncultured Sutterellaceae bacterium | reverse complement strand
GTGTATAAGAGACAGCCACCAAGCTCTGCGAGCCCTTGACGTTGAGAGTATCCTTCTCGGAGGCGGCCCCATTCGCGGAAGCCTCACTCGACGTCTTTTCCCCAGCGGTTTCGTTTGCAACCGGAGCCGTCTTGGCCTCTGTCGCTACGGCAGCCGGAGTCGTAGCCAAGGCCCCTTCACTTTCGGCCTTCGCCTTTTGTTCACGTTCTTTTTCCTTCATGACGTCCTTGAGAGGACGAACATTGTCGGGTAAGTCGTTAAAGACGGGCTTACCTTGGGGTTCGGCCGGGACTTCGACCTCATGCGCGTCAACCCCTTGAGTGGGCGGAATTTCTTGCGTTTCTTTAGCTTCGCCGTTCGGGGCTTGGGTTAAGACTTCTTTGGCCGCCCCTGCGGGTAAATCCGTGATCGATTCGTCCGACGTTCCAGTCGCGGACTCTGCGCGATTTGGCGTGTCATTCCCTAACGGGGTGGTCTTCGCGGCGTCGCCTTGTTCACCCGCGATGACCGAAGCACCCGCTTCAATCACCGTGGCTTCACTGCGCCCCGCCTTTAAAAGACGCGCTTGGGCTTGCGCCACTTTCTGCGCTAGTGCTGGACTGATTTCTTGGGCTTTAATGAGATTGTGCGTAATCCCAGGGAGCGTCGCCTTCTCGCCATGAACCTCTACAAAGGCCTTCTTCGGATCCGTCGCAAAGACAGCCTCCGTGCTTGGGGGCGTTAATGTCGCACCGTCCACCAAACGGAAACCAGCGCCCTTTTGGAAGGCCTCAGGATTCGCCGCTTTTAAAGCCACCACTAATTGATCTAACGTGGCCCCTTCGTAACGCGGGTAATAGAGCTGCGCGATGGACCATAAGGTCATATCCGCCGTCACCTTAAAGGGTTCGTTCGGATTAAAGCCATGCTTGTCCACATAGGCCTTGACGTGCTGCGCCCCCGTTAAACGTGGAGCGCCGTCTTTATCGAGCGGCACCGCCTTAGTGCTCAATCGCCAGCCCTTGGGTCCGGGGGTCAAACGATATTCTTGAATTTGACGCTCGTCACCCACGGAGAGTTGCATTAATAAAGGGAACGCTTCAGCCGGGACAGGTTCACTCGAGACAATGCGAAGACGCACGGGATTGGAGTCCTTCACCGGCACGAGTTTGAACTGATTTAAAAAGTCAGGACGGGGCTGACCCAAGGCACGATAAAGCTCAGGATTCCCAATGCGGACATAAATCGAACCCTTATTGAGGTCTAAATCAACAACATCGACATAGGCTTCAAAAGCTTGTCCCGGCTGGCTTTCCAAATGAAGCTCACTCAATTGAGTGGCATACACGGACATGGCCGAGCCCAAACAGAAAAGGCCTGTCAAAGTGGCTAACGTTGTTTTTCCATTCATAGAATTATCCTGATCCTTATGAATCCCTTCCCTCAAGGAAGAGCAGCTCAATTCGCTTAGTGGTCGTCTAAACGAGTCAAACCCATGGACCGACCAAAAAAGCCCATCGTCGTGGCTCTCGTCGATCCCTTCTTAAAATTGATTGCCTAATCTTAGCAAATTCAGAAAGGTCCTAGAGAACTTTCCCGTGAAATGCCTGAAAATCCAATTATCTAGGGGAAAATGCTCAGAAGTGAAACGCGTAAAATTTCCCCCTCCCGAGGGTTCTCTCACCTTTTTAACCGAGCCTCAAAAAAAACGCTAAAGCCCGAAGGAAAAGCCTGGGCTTTAGCGTTTGATGAATGGTCAAGAAGGAAGGCAAAGGCCTTATTCGTTCGGATTATCCGTCCCGTCCCCTTCGCCCTTCACGAGATTACCCGCTTGGTGTTGCGCTTTTTCCACCAACACGGGAATGTTCTTATAGGCAGGAATCCCAGAGGCTTCATCGAAGTTGTCTAAATCCAAGAGGTCATTGGCCTCCGGGAAATAGGCCGCCACCGAGCGAATGGCCATCTTAAAGTTCACTAGAACTAAGCCGTCCAAGCGACGCTTCGTGGGGTGACCCGCCTTATCGAGCGCAATCACGTTCACGAATTCCCCTTCTTTTAAGCCCAAACGTTCGGACTCTTCGGGCGCCATAAAGAGGACGTTACGCATGCCGTAGACCCCACGATAACGGTCATCCCACCCATAAATCGTGGTGTTATATTGGTCATGACTACGCAGGGTCGCCAACGAGAATTCGGCCTCACCGAAGACGCGAGGATCTTCGTTCACCCCTTCCATCACGATGAAATTCGCCTTTTTGTTGGGCGTATCCCACACACGATTTTCCGCGGCATTATAGAGATGAAACCCGCCAGGCTGTTTAATCAACTCGTTATAGCCCTTAAAGATCGGATAGATCGTTTCGATGGCGTCACGAATCTTGCCATAGTCCGCCACGTACGCATCCCAAGGCACCTTGGAGTTCGGTATCGTCGCTTTGGCTAAACCCGCCACAATGGCGCACTCGCTCTTTAAGTAGGGGCTCGCGGGTTCGAGTTTCCCCGCCGAGGCGTGCACCATACTCATGGAGTCTTCCACCGTAATTTGCTGGGGACCCGAGGCCTGTCGATCAATTTCCGTTCGAGCAATCACCGGGAACAAATACGTCGTCTTACTCGTGGTTAAGTGCCCTCGATTGAGTTTGGTGCCCAAATGCACCGCGAGCGGGAGCGCTTTCATCGAGGGAATGTTGCGCGTTTGGTCGGGCATCGCAAAGAGGAGATTCCCGCCCAAAAAGATCATGGCATTGAGTTTGCCTTCACTCATTGCTTGGAACGCCGTCACGCAGTTGTGCCCCCATTCGGGCGGCGTATCAAACCCATAGAGTTTCTTCAAATTCGCAATGAGGGTTGCGCTCGGCTTTTCGGTAATCCCGACCGTACGGTCCCCTTGCACATTGGAGTGACCACGAATCGGCGCAATCCCAGCACCAGGCTTCCCAATGTTGCCGCGCAGTAGCAAGAGGTTAATGAGCTGCTGAATGTTTTGTGTCCCCGTTTCGTGTTGGGTAGCACCCATCCCGTAGGCAATGATGGTCGCGTTGGAGCGACAATAGAGATCCGCAAGTTCTTCAAAGTCCGATTTGGGGAGCCCGGCGCGTTCCGTTAACACGGCCCAATCCGTCCCGAGCACGTCTTCACGAAGGGCTTCGTAGCCCGCCGTTTCGTTTTGAATGAAGTCCCAATCCAAAACGCCCGGGAGTCCCGCTTTCAAATTGGCTTCATGGCGTTCAATCACTAAGCGCATCACCCCCTTAAAAAAGGCCGAGTCGCCCCCAATGCGCACGTTATAAATTTTGGTCGCAATCTTCGTGGGGATAAAGTCCACCATTTACAGCGGATTTTGCGGAGCCACAAAGTCCACCAAACTGCGTTCCGTCAAGGGATTCACCCCAATAATGGTGCCCCCGCGTTTGGCCATTTCCGAGAGCGACGTCAGAATACGCGGGTGATTCGTCGCGGGATTGTGTCCTACGGAAATATACAAATCGCAGTGGTTAAAGTCGTCCAAAACAATAGTCGCTTTCCCAACCCCTAAGGCCGCAGGAATCCCCACACTCGTGGGCTCATGACACATGTTCGAGCAGTCCGGGAAGTTGTTGTGCCCGTATTCACGCGCAAAAACTTGATAGAGAAAAGCCGCTTCGTTACTCGTGCGCCCCGAGGTGTAAAAGGCCACGCTCTTCGGGTCAAACCCTCGGAGCTGTTCGCCAATTTCCGCAAAGGCTTTCTCCCAGTCAATGGGTTCAAACTTATCCGTCTCGGGGTTGTATTTCATCGGGTGCGTGAGTCGCCCCTGATTTTCCAAGTCATAGTCGGTCCAGGTCAACAACTCCGAGACCGTATGTTGGGCAAAAAATTCGGGCGTCGTGCGTTTCGACGTCGACTCCCAAGCGAGCGCTTTGACCCCGTTTTCACACAATTCCAACATATGATGATCCTTGATGGCGTCAGGCCAAGCGCACCCCGGGCAATCAAAACCGCCCGGTTTGTTCATCGAGAACATCATGATCACATTGTTTTTGAGGTTTTTCTCACGATTGACGATATCGCCCACCGCACGCACGGCGGGCCAGCCCGCCGCAGGTTCGTTGTTGTGATGAATGTGAGGTTTGCGAGACATACCTTCTCCTTGGAAATGATTCGCCCGAGCCCTCGGGCTTAACGTTTTTCTTGTCGCTCGCCTCGGGGAGGTGCGAGCCATCAACCAAGGTAATTTTTCACCCTCATCAACGGGGTAACAAACTATTGCTCTCCGTAACAAGGTTTTCTTTTTCGCCTACACAATCAGGGACTTTGGGATTTAGTCTCCTCGAAAAAAAGGGGCTTTTTAAACCCCAATCGTCCTCAAAATACGACTTTTCCCTACCCCCATCGAAGGGTAGGTCCGACGCCGCTTTTCTCCCCCTCAAAATCAAAGCAAACGAGGCTCGAGATCTGTTCCCTCCCCCCAAGGGTGGAGTTAAAGTCGCAAAGATTTCGCGCTTTAAAGACCCAGGCGTTATCCCCAAACGGAATAAAGCTAGGGGGATCTTCGTGGGCCTAGGCCTCACAAAAAACGCTTGCAAAGTTTTCACTCCACAAGCGTTTTTTGTTGTTTAGGTTTTTGTCAGGAAAAAACCATTAAGCCTTGGGGGCTGCCTTCGCGCGAGCCACGGCTTCTTCTTCGTTGACGGGCACCGCCACTAAATCGTGGTCTTCGCTCGCGGTGATTTTCACCTCAACGAAGTCACCGGGTTCAAACGTCTGGAGCGTTTCCACAAAGCACTTCCCGTCGATATCCGGGGCATCACCCTTGGTACGGGTAATGGCCAAACCGGCTTCGTCGTCCATTTCGTCCACAATCACGGTCTGGACCGTCCCGATCTTTTCACGCAATTTTTCCGCGGAAATTTCGGACTGCACTTCCATAAAGCGGGCTTGACGTTCAAGACGCACTTCGTCAGGTAAGGCGCCGGGTAAATCGTTCGCTACCGCGCCTTCCACCGGCGAGTAGGCAAAGCAACCCACGCGATCCAAACGGGCTTCACGTAAGAAGTCGAGTAAGTATTCGAATTCTTCTTCGGTTTCGCCTGGGAACCCCGCGATAAAGGTCGAACG
>CAMYAA010000109.1 GCA_947253615.1 uncultured Sutterellaceae bacterium | reverse complement strand
TACACACTGCATATCGTCGGCAGCGTCAGATGTGTATAAGAGACAGCCGTGGCTGCACCGAGCTGTGCACCGCCCGCATAGTTATGGAAGAAAATCCCACCGCAAGCATTACCCACTGCGTACAAGCCAGGAATGGTTTTGCCATCAAGGTTTTGTACACGAGCTAACTTATCAATCAAAGGACCGCCAAACGTGGCCGTCATCCCGCCCGAGAACGGAATCGCATAGAAAGGCGCTTTCACAATCGGATGCGGATTCTTGTACGTGACCGGAGGCACCATCGAGCCGAGTTTCTTGGCTTCTAAGCGACGGTTATAGTCGTCAATTTGAGCTTTGACTTTGTCCGCCGGTAAGCCCACTTGTTCGCACAAGGCTTCAATTGTGTCAGCCTTACCGTATGGGCTATTTAAGCGTTCAAAGGAGGGGATCACTTTGTCGAGGACCGAGCAGTCAGCGTCCACAATCACCCAAGCTTTGTTGTTTAACGTCTGCTGAGCGGTCGTACGGGCTTTAATCACGTACGTATTGTTTTCGTCCATGAAGCGACGACCCTTGGTGTCGAACTGCAAGCCATAGCCCGAATTCAACACGTCGGCCGGATTCACATGGGTTTCCGCCACGATTGGACCGCTATGGAATTGGTCCATATTGACGAACTTCGCGTACAAGGGCTGGGTTAACGAAATGTTTTCCCCGGTCGTGGAGCGAGAGCCGCGAATGACCATGCGCGTCGCCCCCCCCCAATGTATTGATCCACCATGCCAGGATTGGCCGAAAAGCCCCCCGTCGCAATGGCGACACCACTCTTGGAGAAGAGGGTTTTGGTTCCTACGGGCGTGAGTACTTTAACGCCGATGACTTCAAACTTATCGTTGTGAAGTAATTCCACCCCTTTGTGTTCCCAAAGGATTTCAATCCCACGCTTTTGGCAAGCCGCTAAGAGTTTTTGTACTAATTGCGAGCCCCCCGTAATGCCTTCGCCGTCCACACGACACGTGCGGCCCAAACGCGGATAGGGCATCATGCGAATCTTTTTGAATTTGACACCGATTTCGCTTTCTAACCAGTCAATGGCGCTTGGAATATTATCGGTATAGACGCGATTTAAAATCGGATCCCCCATTTGCTGAGAGATGTCCATCATCATTTTGTAGAACGCTTCGGCCGTATCACTAATGCCTTGTTCTTTCTGGTGACGAGAGCCCCAACCACAAACCGAACCAATGGCAAAAATCGCATTACCATCGGGACGATCACGCTTTTCACAAACCACGACTTTAGCGCCGGCGTCATGAGCCGTAATGGCCGTGACTAACCCGGCCGGGCCAGCACCGAGTACGATCGCATCATAAGTGGCTTTGCCCTGGGCGTCATTGGTGGCCTTGGCAAACGTCGGGGCCGATACGCTCGCGGCACCTAAGCCCAATAAACTGGTCTTAATCAGTCCGCGACGCGATAAGGAATGTTCATTCATCTCCATCTTCTGAGTCAAAAGGGGACGACCTTGGGGTCAAGGTCGATGTACATTTTCTTAAGCGTAAAGAAAAAAACCACTACGTAGGCTCGAGTTTTGTCAAGGTTTGGGGCCTTTCTCTTGAGAACGACCTTTAAAACTCGCCATAATCCCCAAGGGTGTTATCCTTTTGAGTCAATCGTACCCTAGGGTACTTGGCCCCTTTAGCTTTCTAGTTCATCCCTTTTTTCCCTCACTAAGATCACTATGCGTTTTCGAACGAGTGTTTGTTTATTAAACCAACGGGTCCGTCCTCAGTCCAGGCTTGCCACCCTTTCAACGGTCCTTTTCGGGACCTTAATGGTGTTGGTGGGGACGAGTTCGATGGCCTATGCGCAGACTGAGCGTGCCGCCTCGGTGAGTTCGACTCGAAGTGTTGACTGGGTCTCACACGTAGCCGCCTCGCCCACGGTGAGTATTGGGATTGTGAAGTATGTGAAACCCGCGCCCATGGAGCCGATTGTGGAGGCGAGTCTACGCGCGTTAAAATGCGCTTTTGGGCCTCAACACGTGCAGGTACACGAATACTCGGTGGTGGATTTGGAAAAGGCGGTGAAAGCCGGGGACGTGGACTTCTTTATCGGGAGCGCGGGGTTACTTCAGCGCTTAACGCCTTATGGTGCTCGTGCGTTAGTGACGGCGGCTTCGCCTCGCTTTCCGGATCCCAATCACAATGACGGGACGGCAATTTTAGTCACAACCAACAGTCCCTTTAAGCGGCTCGACGACTTAAAAGGACGCCACCTTATTACGAGTACGCCTCGCGCCTTCACGGGGCTTCAAATCCCGTTGGGGGTCATTAAAGAAGCGGGGTACGATCCCGATAATTTCTTCGGGTCCATTGAGTACCTAGGGGACGGGGCCAACATTCAACAAAGCTTTCAACGTTTGATTGATCACCAGGCGGACGTCGCCTTTATGCGTTTGTGTCTCTTGGAATCCTGGGAAGAACTTCATCCAGCATGGAAAGGACACTTCCGAGTAATTAACGATTTAACGCAGGCCCACGAGGTTTGTAAGCGCTCTACACCGCTATACCCGACGTGGACATTGGCGAGTACACGTTCGAGTCAGCCCAACGTCTCTCGAGACGTGACGAAAACGCTATTAGCGATGGCACCCACGCGAGAAGGGGGCTTTTATTGGAGCGTCGCGACGGACTTAAGTGAAGTCGATACGCTCTTTAAAAAGCTCAAGATCGGTCCCTACGCGTATTTACGTGAGTGGACGTTAAAGCGTGTTTGGGATACGTATCAACTCTGGATAGTCTTAGCCATTGTGATTTTAATAGGGCTCACCTTGCACGGTATTCGTGTGGAATTTCTCGTGCGTCGTCGCACCGCTCGACTTCATGAATTAATGGATCGACAAGCCGCGATGCAAGAGGCTCAACACTTGGCGAGTAAGCGTATTGCCCACTTGGAAAAAGTGAGTGCTCTCGGACAGCTCTCCACGATTTTTGCCCACGAGATGCGTCAGCCTTTGAGGGCGATTTCGCTCTATAACTATGCCATTTCACGCGCGCTGTCAAAGACACCGGTGGATGTGGGAGCCCTGCAAAAGCTCTGTGAGAAAATTGAAGGACAAACGCAACGCGCCAATACGATTGTGAATCGTGTGCGGGCTTGGGCCAAGAGTGAAGGCCCAATGCGTCATCCGACGCACTTACAAACGCTTTTAGATCGTACCCTGGCAGAAGTTGAATCGATGATGCCTGAGCATTGTCCATTGGTTGTCTCGGGCGACTGGGATTTAACGCTCTTGGTTGATCCGTTAGGGTTGGAACTCGTGCTCCTTAATCTTATTAAGAATGTGCTTGAAGCCGGTCAAAACTCAACGCTTCCAAATCCGCAAGTCAAACTCGTTAGTGTCGTGAACGAGGATACGCTTGATATTTCGGTCATCAATGAAACGGGGCCTGTATCCGATCGTGATTGGGAGGCGATTCATGGCTTTGGCGAGTCAGGTAAACGAGACGGCCTTGGGCTTGGGTTAGCCATTGTCCGACACTTGTTAGTGCGTGAAAATGTGCACCTCGAGTCGGAGCGTACCCCAGCGGGGGTTTGTATGCGAATGCGCTTTGTGCGCTCTCCGAATTCAACGTCCACGCGTTTTTCTGAGCATGAGGAACACTAAGCGATGCCGGAATCCTTAAATACTTTAGGGCGAGTCAAAGCCCTCTACGAACCTCTGAGTGAAAAAGAACGCGCTCGCTTTCAAGCAGAAACGATTATTCGCATTGTGGACGACGATGATTCCATGCGGGATGCGCTCGACTGTGTATTAACGATGGAGGGGTGGCAAACTCGGCTCTACAGCAGTGCAGTGAGTTTTCTTCATGACGATACTCCGTTTGAGCCCGGGGTCATTTTGATGGACGTGCTAATGCCAGAAGTCAATGGACTCGAAGCTCTTGAACGTCTGAACTTTCGAGAAAATGCTTTACCCGTGCTTTTTTATCAGGGCATGCCGACATTGATATGGCGGTGTGGGCCTTAAAACAGGGGGCTTTTGATTTTGTGGAAAAGCCCATTGATCACGAACGACTGCTTCGAACCATTGAATGTGCGGCGAGTCATTCGTTACGCTTAGCCAAAGGGGAAGTCAGTCACGAAGAAGCCCAAGCACGCTGGGCGCTATTAACACCGCGAGAACGTGATATTGCTCGGTACTTGGCCCGAGGACTCATTAACCGCGAAGTTGCCGAAGCTTTAGGGATTGCGCTTCGCACGGTTGAAGTGCATCGTCAGTCTATTCTGAAGAAGTGTGAGGTGCGTCGTCCTGAAGAGCTCGCTCAGCTCATTGCACGTATTGAACACCAAGAATAAGGCGCCTTTCCCTTGGGAAAGACGCCTTAACGGTTGACGCTTTATGGTTTGTGATTAACGTTCGATGGGCATTTCGAAGTAGATCTTATTTGGACCGTCGTACTTTAAGTTCAAGTCCTTGTCGCCAGGATAGATCGGCTTGATCGGCACTTCTAACGTCATGGACTGGCCCGGATTCACGGTCACGATATCGCTACGCATGCTACCGACGGTATCGTAGGTCTTGTTCAAGAGGGCGTACATGTAGAAATTCTTCATCCACACGTCATAGGCCTTCTTGCTCACGTTCTTGACGTCGACCTTGATGGTCATGGTGCTAGCCTTTTCATCATAGGCTTGGCCCACAGCCTTCATTTGGATATCGCCCTTACGGCTCACGTTAATCGGATTAACCTTGAAGCCCGAGGGACGAACGTTGATCTTGCCGATGTTATGACGATAGCCGTTCTTGAGATAACGGTTGATGGCCGGCGTCATTTCCTTGGCGATCTTTAAGAAGTTCTTATATTCGGGAGCCGTGGTATCCAACTTCACGTTCACCGAATTGTGCTTCAAGATCTCGGCCTTTAATGCGTCCGCGAATTCACGGAAGCCCGTGCCATTGTCATCTTTGTAGACCAAGCCTTCGTACTTACTCGTGCGATAGTACTTCTTGAGCTTTTCGTCTTTAATCTGAGCCTGGGTATCCGGGAAGATTTCGTCGTACTGAGCCTGTCTCTTATACACATCTGACGCTGCCGACGATATGCAGTGTGTAG
>CAMYAA010000108.1 GCA_947253615.1 uncultured Sutterellaceae bacterium | reverse complement strand
TCTTACCCGCGGCCACTAAGAACGTGTTTAAAATGCCACCGCCCACAATCAATTGGTCCACGCGTTGCGCCAAATTCGACAAAATCGTTAATTTCGTCGAGACTTTCGCCCCACCCACAATCGCCACTAACGGCGACTTGGCTTCGGAAAGACCCTTCGTTAAGGCATCAATTTCAGCGGCCATCAAGGGGCCTGCGCACACCACGTCGGCATAACGCGCCACGCCAACCGTGGACGCTTGGGCACGGTGAGCCGTCCCAAACGCGTCGTTCACATACACGTCGCAAAGCGCCGCATAACGCTGACTTAACGCGTCATCACACTTCTTTTCACCCACATTGGCTCGGCAGTTTTCAAGCATCACCACTTCGCCCGGGGCTAAGGTCACACCGTCCAAATATTCCGTCACTAAACGAAGCGGACGACCTAATAATTCACCCATACGCTTGGCGATCGGAGCCAAGCTGTCCTTGGCTTCTAAAGCGCCCTCACTCGGACGACCCAAGTGACTCATAATCATCACGCTCGCCCCCGCCTTTAAGACCATTTCAATGGCGGGCACACTCGCGCGTAAACGCGTTTCGTTCGTGATGTGACCTTCTTCATTCATCGGGGCATTTAAATCGCTACGGATTAAAACGCGCTTGCCTTGTAAGGCCCCTTTTTCGCATAACGCTTCTAATGTCTCTACCTGCATTGTCGATACTCCGTCGGTCTAAAAAAAGGCTCGTCTAGATCTCGCCCTAAAAGCGCTATAACGAGCCTTTCTCTTTTCCGAATTGGGAAAATTAAGTGGACGATTACTTGGCCGCCATCATGGCGCTCACCGTATCTAACATACGGCAAGAGAAGCCCCATTCATTGTCGTACCACGCCGTGACTTTCACTAAACGATTCCCGGAAACACGCGTTAAGGACGCGTCGAAAATCGAGGAGCGATCGTCACCATTGAAGTCGATCGAAACGAGCGGTTCTTCGTTGTAACCTAAAATGCCCTTCAAGTCGGCGGATTCACTCGCTTCCTTCACTAAAGCATTGATTTCTTCAACCGTCGTGTCACGCTGAGCCACAAACGTTAAGTCCACAAAGCTCACGTTGATCGTCGGCACACGAACGGCAAAGCCGTCCATACGACCCGCTAATTCCGGTAAAACTAAGCCCACGGCCTTCGCCGCGCCCGTCTTCGTCGGAATCATCGACTGCGTGGCCGCACGAGCACGACGCATGTCCTTGTGATAAACGTCCGTTAACACCTGATCGTTCGTGTACGCATGAATCGTCGTCATCAAACCACGTTCAATCCCGACCGTGCGATTCAAAGCCTTGGCTAACGGGGCTAAACCGTTCGTCGTGCAAGAGGCATTGGAAACAACTAAGTCCGTCGCCTTTAAGACGTCTTGGTTCACACCATAAACAATGGTGGCGTCCGCCGTCTTACCCGGGGCCGACAAGAGCACCTTCTTGGCACCCTGTTCGATATGGACCATGCTCTTTTCCTTGGAGTTGAAAGCCCCCGTACATTCGAGCACCACATCAATGCCTAATTCACCCCACGGTAAATTCTTCGGATCACGTTCGGCAAAACGACGAATGCGATCCCCGTTGATGATCAACGTGTCTTCGCCTTCCGTTTCCACCGTCCCGGAGAAACGACCATGGCAGGAGTCATACTTGATTAAGTGAGCTAACGTCTTCAAATCACCCGAAGCGTTGACCGCGACGATTTCAATACCATGCTTCTTACCATTTTCATAATGAGCACGAAGCACATTGCGACCGATACGGCCTAAGCCCGTAATGGCAACACGAATAGTCATCCTAAAATTTCCTTTATCCGTTAGTTCACAAAATTATGATTGAAGTAAAGCGTTAACCTTGGCCACCACATTGTCCACGGTGAAACCAAAGTGCTCCCAAAGGACGTTGGCCGGGGCAGATTCACCAAAGGTGTCAATCCCTAACACGGCACCACGACCGGAGAAATACTTATACCAAAGATCCGACTTGCTCGCTTCGATCGCTAAGACAGGCACACCGGCTGGTAAGACCGAACGACGATACGCCTCGTCTTGTTCGTCAAAGGCATTCGTACACGGCATCGAAACCACACGCACTTGAACATTGCGTGCCGTTAATTCTTCACGAGCCTTCATCGCTAAGCCCACTTCCGAGCCCGTCGCTAAAAGAATCACTTCGGCTTGACCTTCACCCGCGGGGGCTTCAGCAATCACATAACCCCCCTTCATGATCTGATCAACGTCGATCTCTTCACGATCAATAAAGGGCGTCGTCTGACGCGTAAAGATCAAGGAGCTCGGCCCGTGCTTGCGTTCAATGGCCGAAACCCAAGCCACTAAGGACTCAATCGTGTCACAAGGACGCCAAACATGCATCCCAGGAATTAAACGTAAACTCGGCACGTGTTCGACCGACTGGTGCGTCGGACCGTCTTCCCCTAACCCAATCGAGTCATGCGTGAAGACATTGATCACACGCTGCTTCATTAACGCCGACATACGAAGCGCATTGCGCGAGTAGTCCGAGAACGTTAAGAAGGTCGCCGCATAAGGAATAAACCCACCAAATAAGGCAATCCCGTTCAAAATGGCGGACATCCCAAATTCACGAACCCCATAGCTCACATGACGCGCTAACATGCTGCCCGTATTTAAGGAGACAGAACCCTTCCAATTGGTTAAGTTCGAGCCCGTTAAGTCAGCGGACCCCCCTAATAATTCCGGCAAATGCGGTGCTAAGAAGTTCAAGGCCGACTGGCTCGCCTTACGCGTGGCCATATCCGCTTTGGCTTCTTCGGTCGCCACTAACGCTTCCATCACCACGTCGTCCCAATCCGCGGGCAATTCCCCGGCTAAACGACGTTCTAATTCTTTGGCTAAGTCCGGATATTGACGACGATACTCGTCGTACATCGTGTTCCAGCTCGATTCGATCGCTTGACCTTCGGCCTTATGGTCCCAAGCGTCATAAACGTCTTGAGGCACTTCAAACGGTGCATAGGGCCAGCCAATGGCTTCACGCGTCAAGGCAATTTCTTCGTCCCCTAAGGCTTCACCATGAGCCTTGGAGGTGCCTGCACGGTTGGGCGAACCCTTACCGATCGTCGTCTTGGCAATAATCAATGTGGGCTTATCGGCCGTTTTGGCTTCACCAATCGCACGATCCATGGCGTCAATGTCATGACCGTCCACCGGACCAATCACATTCCAGCCATAAGCTTCAAAACGACCACGGGTATCGTCGGCAAACCAGCCCTTGACGTCCCCGTCAATGGAAATCCCATTGTCGTCATAAATCGCAATTAACTTGTTGAGCTTCCAAACACCGGCCAACGAACACACTTCGTGGCTAATGCCTTCCATCAAACAACCGTCGCCTAAGAAAACATAGGTGTGGTTATCAATCACCGGGAAGCCAGGACGGTTAAATTCCGCCGCTAACATCTTTTCGGCCAACGCCATCCCGACACCGTTGGCAATACCTTGCCCTAACGGCCCCGTCGTGGTTTCAACCCCAGGCGTGACATCCACTTCAGGGTGGCCTGGCGTCTTCGACTTAAACTGACGAAACGCCTTAATATCTTCAATGGATAAGTCATATCCACTCAAATGAAGCAATGCATACTGCAACATCGAGCCATGGCCATTGGAGAGGATAAAACGGTCACGACCCACCCATTTCGGGTTTTGAGGATTGAAACGTAAGTGACGCGTCCAGAGGGCGACGGCAATGTCGGCCATGCCCATGGGCATGCCGGGGTGACCCGATTTGGCTTTTTGAACCGCATCCATACTGAGAGCACGAACCGCGCTAGCCATCATCTGAGCAGAAACACAAGTAGACATAATGCTATATTGAGACAGGTTTTGTGATATGAACGAAAGAAGCGATTTCACGAACGATTTTCGTTAAACGCACCAATCACTTTCCAAATAATCCGTTATTCTAACAAAGCCTCCGTTGAGGTAAGCCTCGAACCTGAATCTTTTGCCAATTTTTGCCGTTTTATGTTGCCTGTACGTACCCCTCGTTTTTATGTTGAGTTTGCCGAGTCCATGCTCGAATCCGCATTAGCCGAGCAAAGTCCAATCGAATTGCCCGCTGCGGTTGCCCGTCATGCAGGGCGAGCTCTGCGACTTCGTCAGGGAGATATCGTCACCCTCTTTAATGGCTCGGGTACCGAATATGCCGGTCCTATCACCTTTATCCAAGACTCCACCACCATGACCCCAACGGAAAAACTCGAGCCCGAACGTGAGTCGCCCGTGCGCATTACCCTCGTGCAGAGCCTCGTCGCACCCGAAAAACTCGATTGGATCGTGGAAAAGGCCGTGGAACTCGGTGTGGCAAAGCTCGTTCTCATCCCGGCGATGCGCTCCGTGACCCGACTCTCGGGCGATCGTCTAGAAAAACGTGTGCAAAAATGCCGCGATATCGCCATTAGCGCCGCCGAACAATGCGGCCGCAATCGCCTCATGACGATTGAGGCCGCCCCCTCCACCGAGGCCGCCTTCAAAAACCTCGAAGCAGACATTCGCTTTATCTTGGCCCCCAGGGCCAGTGAACCTGCCCAACTCCCGAGTACGCTTCAAAGCATTGCGCTCGCGATCGGTCCTGAAGGGGGATTTGATACTAAAGAGATTGAACTCGCGCAGAGTTTGGGCTGGAAAGCGGCCCTCTTAGGACCGCGTGTGTTACGCACCGAAACAGCAGGACTCGCCGCCACGTGTTGGGTTCAAAGCCTAACGGGCGGCTTTTGATAGGTGTAAAAAAAGAGGCGTTAAGCCTCTTTTTGTTTTGTGCTGTGCGTTTTTGTGGTTTGTTTTTTGGTGAGTGGGTGAAGCCCCGCCCTTAGAGGGCTTGGACCGACACTTGGCCCTCCGCCTTAGGCGCGCTCGACGTGGACTGGACTTCGACACTGTCGTCTTGCGTTAACGTACGCCAGGACGAGAACGGTAACGTGGAGCGATTCGCATCGGCCATCAAATTCGTGTTAGGCGCCGTGGTCTTCGTGCGACTCAATCGAACCGCCAAATCCGAATCCCCCGAGGCCGCGACCATTAAGCGCGTACGCTCACGTAACACCTGAGCACTGTACCCACGGTCGTGCGACAAGTTCGCCGCCCCGCTATACCACTTCAAGGC
>CAMYAA010000107.1 GCA_947253615.1 uncultured Sutterellaceae bacterium | reverse complement strand
AGATCTAGTACGGTCTCGTGGGCTCGGAGATGTGTATAAGAGACAGGGGATTAGCGATCTCGGCCAAGGCCAATCGAAAGCTGTTGAGCATCTATCGGCATTGGGCGACGATGCAATGCGTATCGCGCTTGTTGTTTTCGGATCCCATGGGGTTAAAGGGCAATGAAGGCATTGAGATGGGGTTTGACAATTTAAATCTGAATTCCACGCAAGCAGGCGAATTAAAGAAATTGTTGATTCAGACGTTAAATGCGGAGATCAAAGCGCTCGAGTCCCCCAAGTCCTTTAAAAAGATACACATTTCGAAGTCCACGTGTTTAGATTCGAAGAAAGAGCCTGGCGTTCGTGCGGCCGATATTTTGGCGAACAGTTTGCTGCAGTACATTCGTAATTCGAAGAAGGGGCATATTGAGCTCAATGCGTTTGAGCAAATCTGGTGCTACCCCGAGGTGGTGTGCGTTTACTCTCGTGATGAAAAGCGTTGTCCGTTAGGGAATCCGCTCTTGGTACCTGAGTCGTTACGTTTTGCGCCGCACGAACCGCCCAAAGAGGAGTCTTCTTTTGTGATTGGAAAGCCTATGCGTATTAAGCAAAAGAGCGCCAACAAGGCTAGGGTTCATCCGTTGAAGGTAGTGTATGGAGGATCGATGGAGTTTGACTTTGAGTTAGAGCCGAGTCAATTGTCGTTGAGTCTACCCAAGCGCGTGAAGCGCAATGGATTGAGAGTCGATTCCAACTCATCGGTGCATGAACAATTATCGATGTTTCCCTAACTAAGAATGCAAAAAAGCGACGCCGAGAAGCGTCGCTTTTTGGATCAGACTAACGGAATTAACCGATTAGAACTGGTACTGAACTTGAGCGCCCACGAGGATAGCGTTCAACTTCTTGAAAGTACCAACCTTTTCGAAAGTCGGCTGAGCAGTCTTGGGATTGGCGGTTTCTTTGTAAAGATCACGTTCGCCGATACCCTTTAAGTAAGAGATACCGAAGTCAGCCGTTAAGTTCTTAATCGGCTTGAAGGTAGCACCAGCAGACAACCAGAGACGGTTGGCGTCAGGGATCACACCCGTACGATATTCAGGATACTTGATCACGCTGGTTTCGTAACCGATACCAGTGTGTAACGTAACCATCGGGTGAACGCGAGCGTCTAAACCGACGGAGCCAAACCACGTGTCCTTCCATTCGGTCTTGTTAGCAAATTCACCAATACCTAAGCCCGAAAGAACTGGGGACTTTAAGGCTAACTTCTTGAACAAAGACCAATGCGTCCAACGAACCATACCGTTGACCGTGAAGGTCGGGTTGATATCCCAGCTACCCGAGAACATTGCCCAAGCAGGAGCGGACATCGAGATCGAGGCAGGGATAGAACCCGCCATAATGCCGCCGGCGTAGCCAGCTAAGGCTGGGTTTTGAGCTGCTAAACCTTGAAGTAAGTGCTTAACTTCATCGTTGGAGGCGATAGCACGCAATGCAGCACTTTCAGCTTCACCCTTGGCCGTATGCTTAACAGCAGAGCGGTAGGATAAGCCTAAACGGATATTGTCAGCAGGCTTAAACATCACACCAACGTTCCAACCATAAGCCCAGTCCTTCACATTGACGTGAAGTTCGGGGTTGGCAGCTAAAGCAGCTTTGTATTTTGCTAATTCATCGTCTGTACCAGCTAAAGCCTTCAAAGGAGCGAGCGGCTTAAGCTTTTCATCCATTTCGGCCTTGCCTTTAGCAGCGAGAGCCTGGTATACAGGATTTTCACTATGAGCTAAGCGGTTTAAAGCTTCATCCTGGATTTTGATCGTTTCGGCTTTGTTCTTGACGATGCCAAGCAAGTCATAGCTCAACTTCGCGTCAGCGTGTTGGAAGGAAACGCCAGCACCGAAGGACCACTTTTCATTGAGCTTGAACGTCACGGACGGGTTGAAGTCCACAACCTTTAAGTCAGAGCGCGTGCCCTTGAAACCCTGGTCCCAGCCCGGAGCATACTGCGTGGCTAAACCGAACGGAGCCGTCACAGCAAAACCGACTTGGAACTTGTCGTTGATTTCATGAGCCACATAGAGGCTAGGAACCACACCAGGCTTGCCACGACCGTTTTCACGGCTACCATTTTCACCACGGTACTGAAGGTCCAAATTGGCCACAATCGCGCCCGCCTGGACACGAGTGCCATGACCTAAGGACATCGCAGCCGGGTTGTAGAAAAGGCCAGAAAGGTCTTGGTTGTCAAGACCAGCACCCGCATAGGCACGACCTAAGGCTAACGCCGATTGTTCAGAGAGTTGGAAACCAGCAGCTTGAGCTTGGCTCGCAAAAGCACAGAGAACGGCAGCAGCTAAGGCAGCCTTGTTGAGTATGGCAACTTTCACCAGATGACTCCTAAAAAAATTCATGATCTTCGAGAGCACCAATCACGAAAACAAAACTTGGGATCTCAATTAATGAGTAGGCCGGTGGTGTTAAACCAAGCCCACTTTATCTAGGGAAAGCACTCTAACACAGTCGTTTGTGAAAAAGTTGGGGTTAATCCGTGCGGATGAAAAGACGCCATTTTTGCCATAATCGCAGAGTAGCCTAGTCATTCCTCGATTTTTCTCTCATCTTCATGAGAACAGATGACCCTTTAAAAGGGGATGGCATATCATCCGTTTAGTTGAATTCCCGCCACCCTAAAATCCCCCTCACGTATCCCTAGTCTTTTAGAAAAGGCGCGCTTGTGCTATCTTCAAATGACTTCATAATTTCTCGTCTCGGGTGAAAGATCGATGACTCAACAGCAATCCAACGAAGCGCCTAAGAGCGTTCGTCTTCATGGCCTCATTTGCGCGGGCGGTGTCGGCACGCGTATGCAGGCCGATCGTCCTAAACAATATCTTGAACTCCACGGTAAAACCATGTTGGAGTTGACCGTGAAGGCTATGGCACAAGAATGCCGATTGCAATCCATTTGGGTCATTGTCAGTCCGGAAGACCCCTACATTGACGAAGTGGCTCAACACTTCCCCGAGAAGGTCTTGGTCCTGAAAGTCGGTGGTGATACACGCGCCAAAACCGTCTGGAACGGCTTACTCAATACGCCCTTTGAAGATGAAGATTGGGTCTTAGTCCATGATGCGGCTCGTCCGTGTTTGCGCGCGAGCGAACTCGCCCATTTAGTCGACACGGTCTTGGCCGACGATTCGATCTCGGGAGGCATCTTGGCGCTTCCCATGAGTGACACCGTTAAAGTCGTTAACGACGAGGGCATTATCGAAAAAACCATTCCGCGTGATCATTTATGGCGCGCCGCTACGCCCCAAATGTTTAAAAAGGGACTTCTCCTTCAGGCCTTAAACGATCCCCATGAAGGGATTACGGATGAAGCGAGCGCGGTCGAGGCGTTGGGCTATCCCGTGAAAGTGATCGCCGGGCGTCCCACCAATATTAAAGTGACGCAGCCCATGGACAAAATGATTGCGTCCCTCTTTTTAGGAAATGAATCCATGTCAGAAACCAAACTTCCTCAATTGCGTGTCGGTCAAGGTTACGACTCTCATCGCTTGGTCGAAGGCCGTGATTTAATCGTGGGCGGAATCCAAATCCCCCATACGAAAGGATTGTTGGGCCATTCGGACGCGGATATTCTGCTCCATGCCATCACGGATGCCGTCTTGGGCGCCTCGGGCTTGGGGGATATCGGTGAGCATTTCCCACCGAGTGACGAACAATATAAAAACGCGGACAGCGCACGCTTGTTGAAGGTGATTGTTGAACGCGCACACGCCAAAGGCTGGCGCGTCGTCAATTGTGATTCCACCATCATTGCTGAACGCCCGAAGATGGGACCGTATCGCCCGCTCATGAAAGAAAAGATCGCTCAACTCTTGGAGATCGATCCTGATGCCGTCAATATTAAGGCGAAGACTAACGAAAAAATGGATGCGGTCGGTCAGGAAGAAGGCATGGTTGCATTGGCCACCGTGTTGATGGCCCGCGATTAATTCGGACTAACGCCCATCGTTAAGTTACCGAAAAAATGCCATCGAAAAGACCGATTTTTCGATGGCATGATTCGTTTTCAAAGGGGACGATGCTTAGTGTTTAGCGTCGTCTTTCTTTTCTTGTTGTTGACGCTTTTCCATTTCTTTGCGGAGCTTTTTCTTACAGGCCTCTGTCGCGATGGGTAAGTAAATCGAAACGCATAACCCGTGGGGCTCCACATTTTTAAGTTCAACGTAGCCTTCGGAGCGACGGACAATACGATCCACAATCGCTAGACCTAACCCCGTCCCAGTAACCCCGCTACGCGCACTTTCACCACGTTCAAACGGACGCATCACTCGGGAGAGTTGATCGGGCGGTAAACCCGCGCCCTTGTCGGTGACGGAAAGTACCGCAAACTTGTTGTTCACAATCCCAACACGGACGTCGAGATAAAGCTTCCCGTCATCACTGCGCCCATAACGCATCGCGTTGGTAAAGAGATTCTGAATGGCGCGCGACATTTCCAAGGGGTGAGCAACCACACAGGCCGATTCAATGTAGTGCGTTTGGAGTTCAACGAGCGGATCCGAGGCAATACGAGCGTTCGTTAACGCAATTTGGGTCGCTTCATTGAGGTCCACAATCGCTTGATGTTCATAGCTCTGACGGGCATAGCTCAAGAACTGATCCACGATGTTTTCCATCTGCATTAAGTCAGAGACCATCGCGTTACGGGTATCGTCGGGCAAGTCCGCCATTTCCACTTCAAGACGCAAACGTGTAATCGGAGTACGTAAGTCGTGACTCACGCCGGCTAAGAGTAATTCACGGTCCGCTTCAATACGACGTAAGTCTTGAACCATGTGGTTAAAGTTGCGATTCACCGCTTGAATTTCCGCCGTCCCTTCGTCTTCAGGTAATGGCGGAGGCGACTTCCCTTGACCCACTTGGGTGGCAAAAGCCGAGAGGCGACGAAGCGGCCAAATCACATGGCGCGTTAAGAGCGTTGCACCAAATAAACTCGCAATACACGCCCCCAAAGCCCACCATAACCAGGCCGTCCCAAAGGGGGGATCTAATAAGTCCGCACGCGTCTGTAACCAGTAATCTTCACCATCAATACGAACCGTAACCCATAAGCCCTGAACGCCATTGACTTTGTCGGCCAAAATGGTGGCGTTACCTAATTCCTTCCGGACTAAACGCGTAATGAGGGCGTTCATGCC
>CAMYAA010000106.1 GCA_947253615.1 uncultured Sutterellaceae bacterium | reverse complement strand
GTATAAGAGACAGGCCCTACCGAGTTTAAGGTCGCTTTGGTGGATATTTATTATTTATGTGAAATACGGCGGATTAAGGAGTCGCCCGCAGACTGAATGGCCTGAACCATGACCACGAGGACCACGACGACGATCCAGCTCACGGTATTGTTATAACGATAGTAACCGTAGTTGATCGCCAAGTCACCTAAGCCGCCACCACCGACAGCCCCTGCCATAGCGGAGTATCCGATCAAGGCAATGGCTGAAAGCGTTAACCCTGAAATGATACCAGGGAGCGCTTCGGGAATTAAGACTTTACGAATGATTTGTACATTCGTAGCCCCCATTGATTGAGCTGCCTCAATAAGTCCATAAGGCACTTCGCGTAAGCTCGCTTCTACAATACGGCCAATAAAAGGCGCGACTGCAATGGTTAACGGCACAATAGCTGCGGCGGTCCCGATACTCGTGCCTACGATAAAGCGGGTAAAGCCCGTCACCGCAAACAGTAAGATGATGAACGGGACGGAACGCAAAATGTTCACACAAAGACCCACAATGGAGTTTAAGCGTGGCATGGGCAAGAAGGAGGACTTATCGGTGATATACAAAAAAATCCCGATCGGTAAACCAATTAAGGTCCCAATCCCGCCAGCTACCGCGACCATCCAAATGGTTTGGTAAAAACTAACCCACAATTGATCAAGTAACTCAGTCGACATCGCGAATCTCCTCTACAACAACTCCGCGTTCACGTAAGAAAGTCATGGCCTCGTAATAGGTCGTATATTCCGTATCGATTAACACGGTTAACGAGCCCAAGGTACGTCCATGCACGTCATCAACGGAGCCACGAAGGATGTTGATGTCGATATTGAACTTACGGGAGCATTCACTAATGACCGGGTTGGTCACTTCGGTGTCGCTATAGGCTAAGCGGACCAAATGAATGCGTTCTTGGTTGGGATGAGCATGACGAGCTTCGCGGATGCGTTGACGGATGCTCTCAGGGAGGTCACGGGCCATCACGTTACCGATCAAGGCCTTCGTGGTTTCGTGTTGCGGCGCCAAGAAGATCTTAGCGACATCGCCTTCTTCCACGACTTTCCCGTAATTCATCACGGCGACGCGGTCGCAAATTTGCTTCACAACCTGCATTTCGTGGGTGATCATCACGATGGTTAAGCCGAGCTTTTTGTTAATGTCTTTAAGAAGTTCGAGCGTGGCTGCGGTCGTTTCCGGGTCGAGTGCTGAGGTGGCTTCGTCCGAGAGAAGAACCTTGGGGTTATTGGTCAGGGCACGAGCGATCCCGACGCGTTGCTTTTGCCCACCCGAGAGTTGGGAAGGATACTTGCGCGCGTGTTCCGACAAGCCCACCAGGGCGAGTAACGGTTCCACGCGGGTGCGAATTTCCTCTTTAGGAACCCCGGCGAGTTCGAGCGGGAGGGCGACGTTATCGTAAATCGTGCGCGAGCTCAATAAATTAAAGTGTTGGAAAATCATGCCGATGGTACGACGCGATTCTCGGAGTTGAGCCTCAGGGAGCTCTTGTAAATTCAGGCCATCGACAATCACACGGCCTTCGGTGGGTCGGTTCAATAAGTTAATGCAGCGCACTAACGTACTCTTGCCCGCGCCCGAGCGACCGATAATCCCATAAATTTCACCGGGCTTGATCGATAGCGAGACGTCGTCAAGAGCCTTGAATTCTCGGCCTTCTGGCGTGCGATAAAGTTGCGTAATGTGTTCGAGTTTAATCATTGGTTACTATGCCGAACAAAAAGTCAATCGATGGATAAAAACAGCGACTTTTCAGTTTACCTGAGCGAGCCTAGGAGCGGATTGCTTAACGCGAGAAAATCTTGCTTTTTAGGTAATCAACCCTAGAAAAAACCCCGACCCGTTGCTATTCGGCCTAAAAAAGCAAAAAAAAATCTCGCCGATGCGAGATTTAGATGGTGGGAACGCAGGGATTCGAACCCTGGACCGACGGATTAAGAGTCCGCTGCTCTACCAGCTGAGCTACGTTCCCAACAATGCTTGGTGGGTCGTGCGGGACTCGAACCCACGACCAACGGATTAAAAGTCCGCTGCTCTACCAACTGAGCTAACGACCCGCTTCGCACCAAATGAGCGCAAATACTTGCGATCAACTGAGGAAATGAACTATACCCGTCAATGATGCGCTTGTCAATAGTAAGCGTGAAAAAACCTAAAAAAATTCCAACACGATTCCGTAAAAATTCCTCAAAACACATAAAAACCCTTTAAAAACAAGCTGTTATCGAATCAAAGTGCTTTATATGCGTCTCTAAGTGGCTCACTAGCTAATTTGTTAGTGTTTACCCTTGGTTTACAAGAGTCAAAAGTACAGTATGATGGTATCAATCGTTAACAAGGACGAGCGATATTTCTCTCGAGTGAGTTAACCCCCTTTTACCAAGAGCGTGTTTTTGAAGGCACGTGTAGGAGTAACACATGGCTAAAGAAAAGAATCCCACCCCGGTGGTTCGCTACGAAGGCGAAGAGCGAAAGAAGGCTTTAGAAGCCGCGTTGAAAGCGATTAAGAAGCAGTTTGGTGACGGTGCCATCATGCGCATGGCCGAAGGTGAGCATGCCGAAAACGTGGAAGTGGTTTCCACGGGCTCGTTAGGCCTTGACTTGGCTTTAGGGGTTGGCGGTTTACCGCGTGGTCGTGTGATTGAAATCTTCGGGCCTGAATCCTCGGGGAAGACCACGATGACGTTGCATTTAATTGCGGAAATGCAAAAGATTGGCGGGATGTGTGCCTTTATTGACGCGGAACACGCCTTGGATGTGAACTATGCCCAGCGTTTAGGGGTGAACATTCAGGACTTATTAATTAGTCAGCCCGACACGGGTGAGCAAGCCTTAGAAATTACGGACGCTTTAGTGCGTTCGGGCACGATTGACTTGATCATTATTGACTCGGTGGCAGCGTTAACGCCGCGCAATGAAATTGTGGGTGAAATGGGGGATGCGTTACCCGGCTTACAGGCTCGACTCATGAGTCAAGCGCTTCGTAAGTTAACGAGTTCGATTCAGAAGACGAAGTCGATGGTGGTGTTTATTAACCAGATTCGTCAGAAGATTGGGGGCTATGGCAATGTGGAAACCACGACGGGTGGTAATGCGTTGAAGTTCTACAGTTCGGTTCGTTTAGACATTCGCCGCATTGGGGCAGTGAAGAAAAATGACGAAGTCATTGGTAACGAAACCAAGGTTCGCGTGGTCAAGAACAAAGTGGCGCCTCCTTTCAAGCAAGCCATCTTTGACATCCTTTATGGTGAAGGGATTTCCAAGATTGGTGAAGTCATTGACATTGCGAGCGAATTAGAGATTGTGGACAAGACGGGGTCGTGGTACTCCTTTGAAGGCAATCGTTTAGGTCAAGGCAAGGAAAAGGCGCGTGATTTCTTGAAGGAAAATCCTGAAATCTTGGCTGAAATTGAAAAACGTGTTCGTGAAATGAAAGGCGTGTCGCTCAAAAGCGCCGTGACCTCGGCGGATGATGAGGAAGAGGCCGACGTGTTAGCCTATGAAGGCGAAGAGGTCGAACTCTAAACGTTTAATTCATGACATAAGGGAAGAGCTTCTTGAGAACGTTTAACGGATCTAAGGAGCTCTTTTTTTCAGCTATGGCCACGAAGACAACCGATGCTCGTTTAAAAGCGAGTACAGGGACTCGGAAGCCCTCGAATAGTGAGACGCCGAGTTTATTTGACATTGAATGGGATCGAGATTCGCTCTCGGTGGCGGGAGAGGCCCCGCCCAATGAGCGTTCCATTGATCGTTTAGCCCAACGGGTGAAAGCGCGTGACGCTAATCGTTCGCCTCAAGTCGCTTCCCCAGTAAAGGGGCGCTCGCCCAAAGGGCGCTACATTCCGCAGACGTTACATTCACGATTCACCGAGCGGGTTACCTACGAGGATTCGAGTTTATTTGGGGTGCTCAACGACGAAGAGGACCTCACGCCGCCCGCGTCCTTCGATGACGTCCCCATGGCGGAGTCGATTCCCTGGGATGATGATTCGGCCTATCGTCGAGTGACGCCTCCCTCGTTAGCGGAGGCCGGCGGGCTCGATGACGTCGGCACGGAAGGGGCATCGAGTGCCAAGGATCCTCGAGGCTTTTATAAAAAGATGCGTCGTGCGTCGCGTTCTCAGGCGAGTTTTCGCAAAAGTGGCGTTCAGCGTGTGGAGCCTTTAGCGGATCCATATGCGTCGCCGCCCTTACGAATAAGGGATGATGTGGATTTGTTGCCGGAGGCTTCGGAGGATCGGAAGGTTTTATCGAGCTTTGACCCGGATGAGCCTGATCGTCCACGTCGTAAAAAGCGGGGTGATGGGCATCGGCAAGCGCGTGAGAATCCGCCGGAGGCTCCTGAGAAGGAAGGGCCATCGCTCTTAGCGCAAGCGTTAGCGTTTTTGAGTCGGCGTGAATATTCTCGACGCGAGTTAGGGAAAAAGCTGGCGTTAAAAGCCTCGGGTGAGGTGGACAAGGCCATGATTGATTCGGTGCTCGACGAACTTGAGAAACTGAATTATTTGAGTGATGAGCGTTATGCGCTCACCCGTGCCAAAGCGAAGTCGCGTCAGTTAGGGGATCGTCGAGTTCGTTACGAATTGCGTCAAAGTGGCGTGAGTGCCGAGACGGTTTCTCAGGCCATGGAAGCGGTGCAGGAGAGTGAGCCCATTCGGTGTTTACGCGTGTGGTCCCGCCGTTTTCAGGAGCGTCCAACCGATCGCAAAGAACGGGATCGACAGGTTCGTTATTTGGCCTATCGTGGCTTTAGCATGGAGAGCATTTTCAAAGTGTTACGTGGGGAAGTTGAGCTCCCTGAAGAGGATGGAATTGGCGGTTCACTTTGGGACTAACCCGAGGTCTTTTTTGCTACAATCCCTCCCCGCACAACTTGTGAAGAAGCAGGGGATTTTAAGTGGAATATATTGTCGATTTATTGACGAATTTGCATTGGGCCGCGGTTGGGCAAATTATCTTGATTGATATTTTGCTCGGGGGTGACAATGCGATTGTCATTGCGCTTGCGTGTCGAAATTTACCGCCGGAGTTACGTAACAAAGGCATTTTCTGGGGCACGACCGGGGCGATTCTTTTACGCATCCTCTTGGTGAGCTTAGCCGTCTTAATTTTAGACTTACCGTTTTTACGTTTTGTCGGCGGGCTTTTACTCTTGT
>CAMYAA010000105.1 GCA_947253615.1 uncultured Sutterellaceae bacterium | reverse complement strand
TCTAGTACGGTCTCGTGGGCTCGGAGATGTGTATAAGAGCCAGGGTCCGATCACGATTACGCATGCAGGGGTCACGTTAACGGCGTTATTGACGTTGAAGTGTAATGCGATTTTTTTTACGTTTGATGGGTTTTTAGTTGGGATGACGCCCACGGCGTTAGCGCGAGCGATGACGGGCTTGAAGTTTCCGCCCAAATTAACGACGTTAATTTTATTAACGGCGCGTCAGATCGACGGGTTTACCCGTGAGAAAGTGACGTTAGAGCAGGCGGCGAAATTACGTGGTTTTGAACCGAAATTTTCGATGCACACCTACAAGACCATTGCGAGTTTTGTGGGGATTTTGATGTTACGTGCCTATCAAAAGAGTCGTGTGTTAACCGAAGCGCTGAAGTTACGTGGCTTCACCGGTCAGTGGTCAGCGGTTCATTTTCACAAATTACGTGCTCGCGATTGGGCGTTAATTCTTTTGAGTTTTGTTTTAGTGGCGGTATTAGCCGTCGGTAATTTTTATTTTCCAGGTGGATTATGAGTGTTTTATTAACGGTGAAAGACTTAAGTTTTGGCTACACGCCTGGGAATCCCATTTTTGATGGGGCGACGCTTGAAGTGCATGAGGGCGAGTCCATTGGGGTGTGGTCGGACAACGGTAGTGGCAAAACGACGTTGCTACGCTGCATTACGGGGCTTGAAAAGCGTACTGGTGGTCAGATTTTCTTAGGGGGCAAGTCCATTGAGACGGAAGCGGATTTCCAGCAATTACGTCGTCATGTAGGGTTTGTTTTACAGAATCCGGAGCATCAATTATTTTTCCCGGACGTATTTGACGATGTGATGTTTGGTCCGCGCAACTTAGGTTTAACGGACGAAGAGGCCGAAGTGGTTTCTTTAGAAGCGTTAAAGAGCTTAGGGGCTGAAGGGCTGGCGCACTCGGAGAGTTTATGCCTGTCGGGCGGTCAAAAGCGTTTAGTGACGATTGCGTCGATCTTAGCGATGAAGCCCGAGGTGTTGTTGTTAGACGAACCGACGACGGGGTTAGACTTAGCAGCTCGTCAGCGTTTAACGGACTTATTAAAGTGTTTACCGCAAGCCAAGATTGTGGTTTCTCACGATTTTGACTTTTTAAAGGCGGTGACGACGCGTTTAGTGACGTTAAAGCATGGGCGCATTGAGCCTTTGGAGGTTAAGCCGGACGAGGCGCTCTAAGTAAATAAAGTCATCGGACAATGGAGAACCGCTCAATGTTTTTGGGCGGTTTTTCTTTTTAGGGGAGTAGCGACAACGTTTTAATAGGGCAGATGTCGGTGTTTTTTAGACAACAGCAGTCCTGGAGTTGTCATTTTCCAATTGTGGCATTATGGCAAAAGGCATAATAACTAAATGGTTATTTTTTAAGGGTTATCCATGAAAATGATTTATTTGTAGGGGGAATAAGGCTTTTTTGTTTGAAGGCAATTGTTGATGAAATTATGATACTGAGAATCATTACCATTTATGTTGGAGACAACAAATGCCTTATTTACGCCAATCGACATTGAGCCTGGCTATTAGTTTTGCCATTTGCTATGGTTTTGCTAATTTTGCTCAAGCTCAAGAAGAAACGGCCCCTCAAAAATTAGATTCTGTCACCGTGAAAGCCTCGAGTAAGCAACGTGTTCTTACGGAGAAAACTCGTGTTACGCATGAGAGTATTGCTACGCACAACTTGGGCAATAGTAACGTCACGGATTTGTTAAAGAACAATCCGGTTATTCAATTTTCTAATCAGTCGGAATCCAGTCTCCAACAAGGTGAAATTAAGCCATCCCACATTTCGATTCACGGGAATACTGCCTATCAAAACAATTACATGATCGACGGCATTTCAATGAATTCCGATTTGGACCCAGCGCAACAAGCCGATGTAACAGTGACGCGTCTGGGTGGATCGCATGAACAAGGGTTCTTTGTTGATGCCAATCTAATTGATAGTGTGGATGTGTATGATGCCAACGTCCCTGCTAGTTTAGGTTTCTTCAAGGGGGGCGTTGTTGATGTGAAAACGCGCTCTTGGCAAGGTCAAAACCATTTCTCGGTATGGGGTCGTACTACTCAGTCCGGCTGGAGCCACATTTTCAAAGATCCTGCGCTCGATATAACGCAAGGGGGCGATGTGGCACATCAAGCTCAATTCCAGACGGACTTTACTAAGCGCGAATATGGTGCAAGTGCCACTTTTGGCATCAATGATAGTGTTGGTTTTGTTGTTGGGGCCTCGCGAAGAGAATCGAAAATTCCTACTATTCAGCCTCCTTTAATTAAGGCCACGTTGGAAGCTCCTGATCCTTTTTCTTATGAGGTTCAATTTACACCAGTTCCAGGTGGGATGCTGCAGGAAAAGAGAACATCAGATAATGCTTTTGTTAAAGGCACGGCATATGTCGGGCAAAATACAACCATAGATTTATCTTTGGGTATGTCTCGTTACCGCTCCCATAGTTTTTTGTCTAACGTTGTAGATTCTGCTTACAATGATAACCATAATGCTTTTAATGGGAATCTAACAATTAATCATAGATTCTCTAAGGTTCGATGGTTAACCGATTTGTCATACACCCATATGGAAGACACTCGTGATAGTGAGGTAGATGATTGGTTTCAATTTGGGTTATATGATTATTCAGAGAAAAAGTTGACTACATTTGCAACTGGCGGCTTGGGAGATCTAAAGAGTTTTCAGAATGTTCTCACGTTAAAGAGCCGTTTAGATTTTGATCCTATCGATTTAGGAGCGACAAACCATAAGATAAGCACTGGTGTAGAAATTTTTGACACGCGAGCCCAATATAAGCGTGATAAAGATTATTTCCGACGAGGAATTATGGGAATGGTCATGGGTGATAGCACAATGGTTCAACCTATGGCAACTACTACAGTTTGGCGAAAGGGAAGTTATAAGGCTAACTATTTTACGCAGTCATTATGGTTAGAAGATACGCTTACTTATAAGCGACTAACGCTTCGCCCTGGCGTTCGCGTAGATCATGATGGTTTTAATGGAAAAGTTAATGTGGCCCCACGTTTGTCGGCAAGTTTTGATTTATTAGGAAATAAACAAACAATTTTGGGAATGGGAGCGAACCGCTATTATGGACGCAGCCTACTTAGTTACGCTCTTTATAAGGGGCAAAATGAGGGGTTGTATAACGCATATGATTGGGTAAAGAGTTGGGATCAGCCTGACGCAGAATGGTTCCATAATACCGACTTTGCAGGGCTTAACAAATTGAAAACGCCCTACGATGATGAGTTGTTATTATCCATTACGCAACAAGTTAAGGGCTGGAAGGGGAAACTTAGTTACGTCTATCGTCGTGGTAAGGACGGGGTTCGCTCTTCATATGAGTCATCGGGTGCGGGGTATAACACTACATGGTCTCGTGTCTTCAATAATTTGGGAGAGTCGAAACATGAGTCTGTTTTATTCCGGTTAGAAAATAATCAACTCTTAACTATTAAAGGTATAAATAATCAGATTGCTTTGTCTGTTGCTTGGTCTAAAACGAAAAGTAATCAAGATTTAGGCAGAGGTTATTCTCTCCAGGACGTGAAAAATGAAGGCGTAAACGATGATTATGTCCTCTATGATGGTAAGTTGATAAAGGCTAAGGATTTAGATGCTACGGACTTTAACATTCCCATCAAATTTAATTTTGAAATTACCAGTACGTGGGATCGTTATGGGTTAACTTGGTATAACTTGTTCCATCTGGATTCATCAAGAAACCAAGCAGAACTAGAAGACGGTGTTATGGCTGAGGTTCAGTCGCCTGATGATGGTTATTCAATGAAAGTTAAGCAATATAAAAAAGTTCACTATCCCGTAAGCTGGGTTTGGAATACCAAGTTAACTTATCGTCCACAGTTTGCGAAAGGACTTTCAGCTTCAATCGAAATCAACAACGTGTTGAATCGTAAGAACGTTCAAAACCACATGCTCTTTAAAGGACAAACTTATACTAACTATGCCCCTGGGCGACAGTTCTGGTTAGGTTTGAACTACGAGTACTAATCTTTGGAGTCATTGCAGGGGGCTAGGAATCTAGCCCCCATAACTTCTTTTGATTTGGACAAGTTTTTAGGTTGAAGCTATGAAACATCTTTCCCAAGGTCGTCCTGTATTTTTTGATCTGAACCCACTTTATCGAGCGTTATTATTGTCTTCTGTCGCGACTTTAGGTTTTGCGATGCTAACTAGCTATGCGCAAGCTTCTACGGTTGTGGGTGCTCAAAGCGCTGTGCAAGCGTCTACTGCACAAACGGAGGCCGAGGTTAAAGACTTATTACCTTTAGCCCCTGGTATTGAACATTATGTCCTTCCTAATGGTTTGGCGGTTTATTTGTTTCCTCGAAACACTCGTGAACAAACCTATGAGATGCGACTAGTGGTTCGCGCCGGCAGTCTTCAGGAAGTTGAAAACGAACGAGGTTTAGCCCACTTTGTAGAGCATATGGCCTTTAATGGCACAACCCATTTCCCGGATCAGACGCTATTTAAGAGTTTTGAAAAAGAGGGGATTCAACTTGGTGCTGATGTTAATGCCATTACCAGTCTAGGAACAACAGTTTTCAAATTAAGCCTGCCTGCCCGAGCAAATCTCGATCATGCAATTTCGGCCTTTTCGGAATGGGCCACAGGCCTATTGTTCGAGCCTCACCATTTCGAAAGAGAGCGTGGGGTAATTATTGAAGAGTGGCGATTGCGTCAAAGTGCTGGTACTCGAATCAATAATGCATTGCAGGCTCTGCGTTATCGGGGTTCACTAAGCGAATTCCGAGATCCGATTGGATTGCTTGATGTCGTGAGGACGGCCCCTGTCGAACGTGCGAAAGCCTTCTACCATCGTTGGTATCAACCTCAAAATATGGCGTTGATCATGGTGGGTGATTTTGATGCTAAGAAAGCTAAGCAAATTATTGATCGTGATTTTGGCGCATTAAAGAATACCGGCGCCAAAACCCCAGAAGATTGGGGGCGCATTACTCGTTCATTGACGCCCAAAGAGTCTACGGTCGTAGTGACGGATCCCGAACAAAGCTCGCGATTTGTTCAGATTATGTTGCAGGAACCGTTAAGTGTTGCTTTAGACACGCAAAACGGTCAGTGGCGCGATACTTTGGAACAAATTACGCTTGATATCTTATCTAAGCGCCTTGATCTTGTGGCTGAATCAGGTGAGCTGTCTCTTATACACATCTGACGCTGCCGACGATATGCAGTGTGTAGA
>CAMYAA010000104.1 GCA_947253615.1 uncultured Sutterellaceae bacterium | reverse complement strand
ACTGCATATCGTCGGCAGCGTCAGATGTGTATAAGAGACAGGTTAAGGCTTTCTTGCCGGCGTAAGCTTTAGGCATTACCAACGCTCATGCGAGGGCTTCACGAGAAGCCCTCACTTTTTTTCAAGGATCGAAAAACTCATGGCCATGACGCCCGACTTAGAAAGTGCCGCTTTAACGATGTTTCGCTCAAAGGCTGGACTCAAAAACGAAGATCCCTCGATTCCTCGTCTTGTCATTGACACGAACGTCCTTTTAGATTTGCTCTTTTGGCACGATCCCCATATGAGCGCACTCGAAGCGGGGCTTGCGGCGGGACGTTGGATTGCGTTACGCGATGAGAGCACGCTCCTTGAGTGTGTGGACGTATTAACGCGGTTGAATTTTTGGGGTGAATCTGAAGAAGCGCATGCGCGTATTTTGTCGGTCGTCGGGGCATGGTGCGACCGTACCGAAGTGGTTCCCGAGTCGCTCGTTCAAAGCGTCGGGAGCACGGTTCCTGTGAAGTGTAAAGATCCCTTGGATCAGAAGTTTTTAGAGCTCGTTTATGCCGCCAAGGCGCCCTATTTACTCACCAAGGACAAATTAGTCCTTCGTGCGGGTAAGCGTCTGAAAAAGGACGGCTTACTTGTGATGACGCCCGAGGCGTTTTTAGCGCAAGCAGCGGCGTGAGTTTCGCCGACTTTAGTCTTGGAAAAATCCAAAGATCACGCTCAGTGTGGTGGTGATCACCCAGATGGCCATCGCGAGGAATGCCAAGCGAATACCCCATTTCATGAACTCATTAAACATTAACGATTTTCCCCTATGGCTAATTGACTAGGAATTCTCGCATTCTACACAATTTCCAGTGCATTGAGAGGTACGAATTTACCCCTCTTCAAAATGGGGCGCTTCTATCGTAAGCCTGAAAACCGCACAAATACGTGATGTTTGGTAAGCGAAGATTGCTGGGCTTGCCTACAATGTAAGACAAGAGTTCGGTTTTGGACTCTCATCTCGACTGTGCTTGGGAAAAAAGGGGGCAAGCTTCCCCGGCCGATGGTGAAAGGGTCGGAACAAGTATGTGCACAGTTATTTTTGATGAACCTCGTCGCCACAACTTCAATTGAGGCTAGCGATGAAACGTAAATAACTTTTGAATCATAGGGAGCTTTTCGTGGATCAAGCCACTGCTATTGTCCAGAGCATTAATAGCTTACTCTGGGGTGTATATTGCCTTATCCCACTCTTGGTGGGTACGGGCATTTACTTTACGTTTAAATTACGATTTATGCAGATTCGTCGATTCGGCCGTGCCGTTCGACAAGTCTTTGGTGGATTCAATCTTTTCGGAAAGTCAGCCGACAAAGATGGGATGAGTTCATTCCAATCTTTAGCGACGGCGGTTTCTGCTCAAGTCGGTACAGGGAATTTAGCAGGGGTTGCTACGGCTATTGCCATGGGCGGTCCTGGCGCAATTTTCTGGATGTGGTTAGCCGCTTTCTTTGGTATGGCCACGATTTTTGCGGAAGCGGTCTTAGCGCAAGTCTTCCGTAGTCGTGACAGTAAAGGCCAAATCACGGGCGGTCCTGCGTACTACATCTCTGAAGGCTTAGGCAACAAGCCCTTAGCTGCCTTCTTCTCCGTAGCGATCATTATCGCTTTAGGGTTTGTGGGCAACATGGTGCAGGCCAACTCGATTGCGGATGCCTTTAATACGGCGTTCAACGTTCCTGTTTGGTTAACGGGTATTGTCATCTTCATGTTAGCTGGGTTCATTTTCATCGGTGGGATGAAGCGTATTGCTTCGTTTGCTGAAAAAGTGGTTCCGGTCATGGCCTTGATTTATATCATTGGGTCCATCACGATTATCTTCTCGAACTTTGATCACATTGCGGACGTGATTCGCATGATCTTTGTGGGTGCTTTCAATCCGGAAGCGGCCACGGGTGGGATTATCGGTGCAGGTATTAAAGAAGCCATTCGTTACGGGGTTGCTCGTGGTTTATTCAGTAATGAAGCGGGGATGGGTTCGACCCCTCACGCTCATGCGGTTGCCAAGGTGAAGCATCCTGCCGAACAAGGTTTAGCGGCCATTGTGGGGTTATTCTTTGACACCTTTATTGTGGTGACGATGACGGCGTTAGTCATTCTTTCCACGGGTGCCTTAGATGGTCACACGACGGGGATTTCGTTAACCCAGAAGGCCTTTACGATTGGTTTAGGTGGCATTGGTAACGGCTTCGTTGCGATGTGCTTGTTATTCTTTGCCTTCACGACCATTGTGGGGTGGTACTTCTTTGCAGAACAGAACGTCAAGTTCTTATTCGGTTTACGTTGGGTTCCGACCTATCGTGTGATCGTGTTATGTTTCTTGATGTTAGGTTCGTTCTTACAGGTGACCTTAGTTTGGGAATTAGCCGACTTATTTAACGGTTTAATGGTGTTCCCGAACGTGATTGCGTTGATTGGGTTATCCAAGATTGTTGGGAAAGTTCTCGACGATTACGACACGCACTTCTTAGAAGGCAAGCCCTGTGAATACGGGACGAAAGAACCGCCGAAGGTTCACACTCACAAGCTCAAGAAACCCTTGTCTTACCACTTAGTGGGGCTTATTCCTCCATTAAAGCGTCGTGACCACAATCATTCAGACCAATAATTTCGACGTTTAGAAATAAATGATCAAGCCCACCGTCTTGGCAAACGGTGGGCTTTTTTATACACAAACAAAATTCTTACCTTACTGCAAACTAGCTCACTCACTATGATGTAATTAAAACTAAACAGAATAATTCACTCTTGAAAAATCCATACACACATTTGCGACTAACATCCTCTTAAGAAGTTAAATCACAAGCAATATTACTCAGCAAAGGGTATTCCCTAATTACCCCTCTATGTTCTTAAAATAAATTTATTTTTATCACTCGTAGAAATAATTGAATGAATAGATAATTCTACAAGCATAAAGATAAATCTATCAATAAAAATTATATACTGAATTCATTGGTATAAAAAGACATTTTTTTTATCTACGAAATATTCCATCTAAACAAAAAAAACAACACTCAACACTCGTACAAAATGAGTTGTTTTTTATTTAATTAAGAAAATTTTAGATAGAAAATAAGAACAGAATACAATTGGTCATTTTGTAACCATTAAACAACAGAATAAAAACACAAATACCCCTTTAAAAAGTTCGCGAATATAATAAAAGTACCCATCTCTTGAGATAACCAATTTATGGTAAACAAAATGCAAGCTAAGTTAAGTCATAAAAAACAGCTCAAATTAATTTCTAAAAATTTAATAACAGCTTTATCGATTCTAACTCCTTTATCGTCCCTCGCTTCGATCACCAATCCACCAGGTGTAGATTTCTTCCCTGATCCATCTAAATTTGGCTTACCTAGTGACTCTAAGGTTGTGATTTTCAGCGAATCATATTCCAAGGATGATTGGTCTAACGACTACAATAATCCCCCCAAAAACCCACATCCAAATAACTACCCGGATGAGATAAATAGTTTTGAATACAAAAAAATTGGCGAAGCTCCAGATCCTTTAGCGTCGAGTGGAAATGAAAGTGGACCTAAAATGCTGCCTCTGTACGAAACCCGTACATTAAGTATCAGAAGTGAGAATGGACCTGATGGTCCTAATATTTCGCCTTCGACACCTTTCCCTGGTGGCACCAATGTAAACATACCATCTCCTGAAATTGATTTAATTAATTCAAGTAATACAAGTATTACTACAAAAGATGGTTTTTTGTTCATCCCCAGTTCTACTGTTTTAAATTCGTCCTACACAGTTATAACTGAAGAATCAATTTCTGGATCACCTAGTTACGGCTCCTCTCCAAGCTATCTATCTGCCAATTCCCAAAACACCACCTGGACCAAAAGAGCCTTGGTAGGTCAGGGGCTAGATTATCAAACTAAAATAGATGTCAATGGCATTAGTTTTATGGGGAAAAATTATATATCTCGAGAAGGACTTAATGCTCAAGACTTAAAAATTACCCATGTAAAAGCGGGAGAGATCAGCCCTGAAAGCACGGATGCCGTTAATGGTCGTCAGTTATGGGAACTGGAACAAAAAATTAAAGGACCATCCTTAAAACCAATCTATGAGGTTGGAGCAATGAGTGCAGCATTAGCTGCCCTACATCCTTTGCCTTTTAACAAAAAAAATCCTTTTTCAATAATGGCAGCTTATGGCAACTATAAATCAGAAAATGCTTTTGCAATTGGCATGAGTTACTACGCTAAAAAGAATTTGAGGTTCAATAGTGCAGTCTCTCTCGTGAACAGACATAACTCGATGTTTAACATTGGTCTTGCATATCAATTTGGGAATTCCCAAAACAACCGTGATTTTATACTCACTAATGAAATACAACATCGCGAAGGAGAAATAGCTCATCTCAAAACTAAGCTTGATCAATACGAGAGTGAACTTGAACGTTATCATCAAAAAGATAGAGAGTTTGACGAACGTTTGAAGAATCTCCAAAATCAAATCGATTTGTTAAAAAAGAGTTTAAATAAATAAGGTAGCTAATGACCAGCAAAAAAACAATAACTATTGGCATCACCTTTGGATGGTCCGGCTCTCATGACTCCATTTTTTCTCAAGGGGTCGGACAAACTTGTTTCTTCTTAAAATCACTCTTAGAGAGAATTCCAGAGGTAAAAGAAGTTGTCTTTATTCAAAACCAACCTCTGGGCACCAAGCGTCCACCAGCTTTACTAACCGAGTATTTTAACAATACACGCTTTGTTGACATTCATGAAGCTTATCGAATAGTAGATATTTTTATTGAGGGGCTTTTCTATCTTGAAAAAAAATGTATTGAACATATTCACAAATTGGGTAAAAAGATAGTGTGTTTGTATGTAGGGGCTAACTATATAATTGATGCTCACTTTTTGCTTTCAAACACGCCTAACCCTTATTTTCATAGAGACACGGAATTGTACGATAGTGCTTGGATATTTCCGCATATTGAGTATACAAGTGGAGACTATTTGAGTTTATTACACCACCAGGATGTCACAATCGTTCCTTATATCTGGGATCCATTTTTTGTGAACTTACTTATGCTTTTAAATAACAAAAAAGGCTTCGGTTATAGACCACATCCCAATGCAAAAAGAATTGCGATTATGGAACCTAACTCAAACTTCTCTAAAATTTTCTTACTTCCCTTGAGTATTGCAGAAAAGCTCGAACGCTCTTCAACTGGTCTTATTAAAAATGTTTCTCTATTAAACACGGAAAAGTACGCATCAAATGACACGTTTAAAAAT
>CAMYAA010000103.1 GCA_947253615.1 uncultured Sutterellaceae bacterium | reverse complement strand
TGGCCGCAGTCGGCGAAGGGTGTCCAGGCGAGGGGCGGTGATTAGTCCTTTCCTCTCACGGTTTGGTTAAAAGCAGAGTCTGTCACCCATCTGCCCTTAGAGCCCCATCTTGTTAAAAAGCTCAGTGCCTAGCCCTTGATAATCACTAATCGTTGATCTAAGCACCCTATCGGTAATCCGCTAGTGGCTGGGGCTTACCCAACCGTTAGAGGACTAGAGGAAGTAGCTGTTCGGAATTGGATCGAAGTCTGGAGCGAACTCGGGAGGGTTCTTACAGGCTTCTAAGACGGACTCGATGTAGTAGAGCTTGCTCTTGAGTGCTTCCAAGGCTTCCTCTGCGTCGGTCGTGTCCGAAGGGTCAAAGCTGACGTCGATGTTGTCGAGCTGCTTACGGACGCATTCGGTAGCTCCTTCGAGGTCGTTGACCTTTCGTTCAGCCCAGCTGTTGTAGTCAATCAGTGGCTTGCGTATCATGAGTAGTCCCCCTTTTCTTCCTTGGCTTTGCGCAACTCAACGTACAAATCAAGCTCCGCAACATAGCGTTTCATGTAACGAACTAGTTTTTGCAATTTGCCTAGATCGCAATCTTTAATCAATACCCCGAACTGTAGTGCGCATAATTCAAGCTCGTTGGCGCTTTCGATTGCGCTATTTTCGATTTCTTGCATGGTTAGTCCTCCTTGTCCTTGTCCATAAGAGCGACGGCTTCTTCTCGATATCCGTCAAGTTCGTCCACACGATCTCGCATTTGATCGATCATGCTTTCTAAGGATTCAGGATCGTCACTCAAGACCCATTCACGGAACTGATAAACAAGCTCAACCAGAGCCACAACGGTGGAATTAACGCCGTACTGGACGGCTGCTTCTTCACTACTCATTCCAATCGTCAAAGGATCGATCTCGCCTTTCTCATTCATAGACATGTGCGTTCTCCTATTGATGGTTAAAACAGCCCGAAAAACCCGAATCCCTTAGCCCACGATTCGAGCCCGAAGAGAATCAGCCCGACCCCAAAGGTCGTTAGGGTGACTAACAGCCCGATCACTGTGTGGTAAACAATTGAGTCCCAGTGGGTTTTGAGGTAAGTGAGGGGGTTCATGGCTTGAGTCCCTTTAAAAACAGTTTAACTTTGATTTATTTGAAGTTAAATTTAATCATGATTTAATCTTACAATCAGCTTTAATTAAAGTAAATATAAACATTAAAAGTTTAGTAGGCTTAAATAAAATTACTTGATTTAAATCAAAAAAATTTAAGCGTACTAAACATAGGGGCGAAAAAAAACCACCGCAAAGGGTGGTTTGGAAGAGTCAAGCGAAAGGATTAGATTTCTCGCTGCATCATAATGACGCGTCCGAAAACGCGTATGGTTTCTGTTTGTTCTTTGACGTAATCCTCGGATGGATACGAAGGGTTGTCACTGATTAACCTGAAGCCGTCTTTAATTCGGGAGACCCGTTTCATGCGTAAAACAGTTCCAACTATCAACGCATATATTGCCCCGTCAATAATGGGCGCCTCGTTGATATAGGCGTTATTACAATACTCGACAACAACCTTGTCTCTATTGCATAAAGTAGGTTCCATGCTGTCACCTAGAACCTGAACGAATCTGCACTTTTTAGCAGTTACATGGTTGCGGTAGAAGAAATCGTCACGAATCCAAATTTGACTGTCCTCTTGTTCTACCTCTTGGCAATCTAGCTCAAGCCCATGCCCCGCCTTAAATTCAAGCCTACACTCTTTCACGGCGGAGAAACCGCTAGGTGGCTCTTGTAGCATTTTATCAGGACGAACAAACCCCGTCATATTGTTCTGTGAGACAGTAGATGGCGCTTGCCCTTCTCCAGTCGTTAACCAATTGATGTCAACCTGAAAGTAATCAGCTATTTTTTTTAAGTTGTCTTGAGTAATTCCTCTGTCTCTAATCCAAGACGAAACAGCAGTATTAGAAACACCGCAGTATTCTGCGAGTGCTTTTTGCGTTTTGCCCGCTTTTCGAGAAAACAGACTCTGTATACGCAATCCTGTTGTAGATAGATCGATAGTCACCTTACCCTCCTGTTAAATCGTGGGTTTTATCTAGCTTAAACTTATTTACTTAAAACTTCACTTGATTTTTTGTTTGTTCTTCTTTAAAGTTTCAATTGAAATTCACTTTATTTAAACTTAAGAGGATTCTATGAATGACAAGCAACGTCTAGACCCTAAAGTTTCGGCTGAACTCATCAAGGTTTTAGGCGGTACGTCTGAGGTAGGAAAGATTTGTCGAGTATCTGCCTCGGCTGTTTCGCAATGGAAAGATAAGGGTTTGCCTTGCAGCCGTGTACTTTTCTTAAAAGAGAAATTTGGCTTTTTGGAGTTCATCAAGTCAAACAAGGTATTGCGTGATTTCTAAGAGAGCACTATGAGTTACAGGGCTTTGAACTGGGTGCGCACTCTTAATATTCTTATGCCAAATGATCGGTATGTAATGCTTGAGTTAGCGAACCATGTAAATCATAAAACGCTCGCCTGCCATCCATCATTGCGAACTTTGGCAAAGGAGACGCGTTTGTCTTTAAATACCGTTCGTGCGTGCATTGATCGCCTTGTTGAGAGTGGGTTTTTAGCAGTGTCTCCCTACATTCAAAAAGGCGCACGTGCAGGGACTAACTATACTTTGGTTGGCTTCACTAATTCCGAGGGTGTATCAATCGCTGAGGGTGTATCAACCATTGATACAGGTTCAATGACTGACACAAGGGTGTATCAACCATTGGATGAGGGTATATCAACCATTGATACAGGGGTGTATCAACCATTGCTACCTAACAGGGAATATAAACAAGGAAATAAACAAGTAAGTAATACACAGAGTGTAGTGTGCGCCGAAAACGAAAACACGACCCACTCTGTGACACCTGTGAATAACTTCCCCGTTGATGAACCTGATTACGATTCTGCACCGTTTTTTGACCCGATCCCTATGGAGGCTTATGCGGAAGAAGTCCAACCACCCGTGAAGCCTAAAAAGAGCACAACGAAGGCTAAGAAGTCGATAAAGCTTCAGAAGCCCGAGGGAATGAGTGAAGACGCATTAGAGGCTCTCATTGAGCACCGTAAGGCTAAGGATAAGCCAATGACACAACGAGCACTCGACCTCTTAGTCAAAGAGTTCGACAAGGCAGGCATGGGTTACGACGAAGCTGTTGATTTCATGATTTTTAAGGGCTGGACAGGGCTCAAGGCTGATTGGGATAGTGTGAAGAATCGAAATCAAACGAAGACCAGTTATCAGGCTAATGGGAAAGGTTATGTCAGTACCTATGCTCACCTCGTTCAAAACTACTACTACGAGGATGACAAGTTCGTTTACTACATCGATCACGACTCATGGCAGCCTGACGACAAAGATCCCCTCCATAGCTTTGAGCCTACCGACATGATGGAACTCAACGGTATGGGGTTTTATCGCCAGCAGATTCAGAAGATCGCAAAGAGTGAGCTTGATGAAAAGAAAAAGGTCAAGAACCTATCAACCGATTCTTGACCTCAGCAGAAAAATGTGGAATCCCAAACGGAGAACTAAACCAAATGGAACGAGACAATTTTAAAACATTATCGGGTTTAAGTGCAATGTTTCGACAGGCAGTCATTCAAGCAAAGGCACGAGGAGCCAGTATTCCAGACTGTGCGTTAAAGAGTTTCAGTAAGGAAGAGCTAGAGCAGCATGCTCTTGAGCGTGAAGAGCGACACCTCAAAGAGATTGAAGAATCTCATCGAGTTTGGTTGCAAGAAAGTCGAGAGCGTCGAGTAAGGGAGCTTCTTCAACGTTCAGCGATTCCACCGCTTTATATCGGGAAGACTTTTGAAAGCGTTGAAAAACGAAACGAAAGCATTGAGCTAGCTTTACAGAAGGCTGAGCAATATGTGGGGCATTGGAATGAATACGGGCCTAAAGGTTACGGATTTCTTTTTCACGGTGCCTCGGGCTTAGGTAAAACACATCTTGCTTGTGCCCTCTTACAGGAGCTGCAGAAACGTCACGAGGTTCAGGGGCTTTATGTCACGACCTACGAACTTATTGCTGATCAGAAAAAACGCTTCGATAAAGCGAGACGTGAGAACGACACACAGGATGGAAACACTCTCATGGAGTTATGCCTTGAGGCTGATTTCCTAATCCTCGATGAAGTCGGTCTAGAACGTGGTACTGAGTTCGAGCTAGATCTTATTCAAACGCTGTTGATTCGACGATTTGACCACTTAAAACCCACGGTCATGGTTTCGAATTTGTCTTTTAAAACCAAAAACAGTCGTGGAAAAACTCTCGGCGTTTACCTTGGACAACGTATCACTGATCGACTCAGACAGTTTTGTCGGATGTTTGAGTTTGAAGGAGATTCACGCCGAGGTGAGGAAGATGGGTTTTAAGGAGTTTCAAGCGTGCTTAGAACTTCTTCGGCGAGTATTTTAGGCTCAATCAGCAGAGCAACTAGCGCATTGATTAGCTTGGCTAGAGTCTGAGATAGGTTGAACAAGTCATACATATCTCGAAATTTTACAGGCAAGTCGTTTAGGAAGCGAGAGCCAATGATGTAAGGAGCTCGAGAGCGGGAAAAATTTACCGCTCACGCTCGATCTAATCAGAAGACGAACAAACCACACCACCGAACGACAAAATCTCAACCAAGAGCAAATTAAGCCCATTGTGAGGCGAGAAAGAAAATGGAGAAACTGAAATTTTTCGTACCGGGTAAACCAATCGGGAAAGAACGCCCTCGACACAACTTTAGGACTGGGGCTTGTTACACCCCCAAGAAAACGAAGATCTACGAGAGCGACGTGGCCATGTGTGCACAGAAAGCCATGAAGGAACAAAACAAGGAGATCGTGACCGAAGGCGGGGTACTGGTAGACGTAATCGCTTTCTTCGAGATCCCTAAGAGTCTCAGTAAGAAAAAGCGAGAGATGCTGTATCTGATGCCAGTGACCAAAAAGCCTGACACCGATAACGTCGACAAGATCGTGCTTGACGGCATGAAATCGATCCTCTACCGCGATGACGCGCAAGTAACGTTCGGAGTTCGTGGCAAGTTCTATGAAGGGCCAGATCACCCCGTAGGCGTTTTAGTGAAGGCCCGCCCCCACAACGAGCCATACAAAGACGAAGACGAATAAGGCACTAACCATTACCCCCAGTCGAACCGAACGAAAAATTACTATTGGAGCAAAGAATGACAGAAGACGAAAAGGTAGAGCTTGAGGCCCGATTGGAGAACTGGGCGCGGTGGAGCAGAAACCGAAAGGTTAAGGGACGTTCAAGCCTCTGCGGGGTCATTGAAGAGCTTCGACT
>CAMYAA010000102.1 GCA_947253615.1 uncultured Sutterellaceae bacterium | reverse complement strand
TCTAGTACGGTGTCGTGGGCTCGGAGATGTGTATAAGAGACAGGCGTAGGGTTAGTGAAAGCGCTCGTACTCATTCGTGATTTTGGCTTTGATTCTTTTGAAGTGCGTAAGTCTCGTCTTCAAGCGATGTGTCAGGACTTCGATCGATTTGGTCCGGATACGTGTACCGTGACGATTATGGACGAATATGAAAACATGGGCCGTATTTTGTCGCGCACGAGTCGTGTGGTGAAGCAATTCATGTTGGCGTGTCGCTCGCATGGGGTTTCGCCCGAGGCAACCTCCATTCGAGGGACGACCGATGGGGCGCGATTGACCTCGCGTGGTCTGCCTTGTCCTGCGTTCTTTATCGGGACGGAATTCATTGAAGAGGGTCCGCTCTACGAAACCTTACCGATTTCAAGTTTAGAGAAGGCTCAAGCTGTCGCGATTGAATTGGCCGTGCATTCTGCGCATTTACGCAGCTTGGCTTAAAAGAAAAGCGTTGACCTTTTAGAGAAAAGCTCGTGACCTTACGGTGACGGGCTTTTTTGCATGTTGGGCGGGGGTTTCTAGGGGTTTTCTCTTAGGGGTATACTCCTGAGGTCTTAATACGAACCTAAGTGTCGCTCTCTATACTTTTTTTCATAGACCTTGTGATGGGACGAACCCCATCGAAACATTTTCGACCAAGACACACACTATGATCAAAAAATCTCTCGTTAGCGCTTTGGTGCTTTGCTCCATGGCTTTAAGTTCTGCATCGGTGATGGCTTCGAGTACCCCGAATCCGCATGCGGGACTCGGTATGGATCCTCATGCCGGTTTAGGGATGGATCCTCATGCCGGTTTAGGGATGGATCCTCATGCGGGGTTAGGCAATGCGGCCGACGTTTTTTTACCGAGTGCTCCCGCGTCTGCGCCTGAATTTAATTTCGAACAAGCGTTACAACAAGCCAAAGATGGGGTTTCGAGTGCGCAATTTGCGTTAGCGGAAGCCTATGCAACGGGCCACGGCGTGAAGCAAAACTGGAAAGAAGCGCTTCACTGGTATGACGAAGCGATTAAGCAGGGCAATACCATGGCCATGAACAATTTGGCCGAACTCTACTTTACGGGGGTAGGTGTTCCTGAAGACAAGATCAAGGCCTTTGAACTCAATAAGAAGGCTGCCGAGCTCGGTGACGTCTATGCTCAATTTAACTTGTCGAACTCTTACTTAGAAGGCATTGGCACGAAGCAAAGTTATGCCGAGGCCTTTACCTGGGCGTTAAAAGCGGCTGAAAAGGGCTTATTGGACGCGCAAGTGATTGTGGGGTACTTCTACTTAAACGGGATTGGCACGAAGCCCAACGAAAAAGAAGCCTATGTGTGGTACAAGAAGGCTGCCGTTCGTGGGGACGTGGAAAGTGAATTTGTATTAGCCCATTTATTAAAAGATGGGATCGGGGTGGAGGCCAACAAGACCGAAGCTCGCGATTGGTTTGGCAAGGCCTGTGATGGCGGGGTGAAAGAAGCCTGCGATTTAGCCGAGGCGCTAAAGAAAGAATTAGCCTCAGCATTACCGCCCTTAAAGGACGACAAGAAGGCGAAATAACGCGAAATCGTCGACGCCTTCGGTGTTGGCTTTCAATCGCTATCTATCTAAAGCAATCGGCGCCCCGTGGGGCGCCGATCGTGTTTCTAGGGTTTAGGTACGTGGATTAGAACGCGTATTCAACCCCGAGTTTGGCTCCGAAAGCGTCCTTGGTGTGCTTACCCCATTGGTTTTCGAGGCTAGCCTTCACGCTAAAGGCAGGCGTGAATGCGTAGCTACCACCCACCTTGAGGGCGACGCGATCCCCAGCGAGGGTATTGCGCACGTGGTAGTTTTCCACCGAGTAGTCGGAGAGTTCAATGCCTTGGTGACCATCGAACGTGTGGAGGTAGTTAATTTCACCGAAGAGGTTAGCCTTGGTCCACTGTTTCGTCACACGTGTACCCACGCGAGAGACGACGCTGATGGTCGGATCGACATGGATATTGACGGCCTTATCGCCATTGGCGTTTTCGTTCGTGCCCGTGACGTGATAGCCCGAGGTGCGGCTCACCTGAACCTGTAATTGGGGTTCGAGGGTAACGCTCGTCGTTAACGGGAGTTTGTAAGCGACTTGAGCGCTGGCGCTATAAGCACGCATGGACGGTTTGGCGCTATAGCGATCGCTCGAGGTTTCGCTCGTTAAGTGGCGGTAGCCGATATCAACGATCGTGGAGAGGTTATTCACTTCGGTGCCGGCGTAGGCGAACACACCGTAGCCGCGCTCTTTTTGTTCGGCCTTTACCAAGCCTAAGCGATCGGTATTCTTTTGACCTTCAACCCAAGCACCCACGTAACCGCGCGAGAAGTGCGCTTGAGCGCCTAAGCGAGCGAGATTACGACGAGTAGAGCTCACCGTGACGTTATCGTCGAAGCGTTCGTGATTAGCGTCGATGTCGGTCCAGACGACGATCTTACGATCGCGTTGGGCGTGGAAACGATCAGCCATGGCCGTTAAGTCGGCCAAGCGATTCAAGGACACTAAGGACGTACGAAGCGCCGGGATGACTTGTTGGCCGGTCTTCCCTAAACCTAAGATGACGGGGCCATTCGCGGCGAGTTCCTTTAAGGAGACTGGTTCGTCAGGATTCTTGTTGACATAACCCTGAGCCACGACACCGTCACTGATCTTGAGGGTGGGGTTGGGGTTCTTTAACGAGCCATGCTGGTTATCTGCATTTTCGAAGGTGACCTTTTGGGTACCGTCCATTGGCAAGTCTAAAACAGCACCAGATTCAGAGCCCTTCACCACAATGTCGCCCGTTAACTTATTAACGTGTAAGGTGGTATTAGCACCGACGGTGATATTACCCGCGAGTTCGTTGATGTTGGAAGTCTTATTGATGTTGGTCGTACCCGTGCTATTGAGGTTAACAAGCCCCGTACCATTCGCGTTAATTTGGCTCGATAACGTGCCGTTATTCACCACGTTGATGGTGGCGCCATCTACAGGATCGATGTTACCCGTTAAGGAGGCACCTTCTTTGACATTAAGGGCTAACGTCGCACCCTTAGCAGCCGTGACAGCCTGAGTCACAGGACCGTTAATAGCGAAGTTGGTATTGGGCCCCGTCGCATTTAACGTACCCGCACCGTCTAAAGCCTTAGCCACGGTGAGGCTATCGGCCACGTTGAGCGTACCGGCATTGTTGGAGTCATTGTTAAATGTAGCGGACTTGACGGTAGCGTTCGTTTGATTGTCTGCGTTGTACGCGTCAGCGGTTAACGTACCAATCTCTAATTCGCCACTCTTGGCGTTAAGCGATTTGGCCGTGATTTCAGCTTCGGGAGCATTTACGGTCGAGGTGTTTACGGCGAGAGTCTTGGTTTCAAGTTTACCCGTACTTTCAAGTTTGGACCGATCGTTTAACTCAATGCGCTTGATGTTAGCGGCTGGAGAGTTAGTGACAACACTCGATTGGTTGGAAACAACAGGAACCGAAACATCAACCGTTTTGGCGTTAAAAATGATTTTTGATTTAGTAGAAAGATTAAAACCTTGCGCTTTTTCTTCATCGATAGGTGATTTAGCACCCTCAGCCCCGTTTTTATTAGGATTCCATGCAAACTGAGGATTAATGTTTATAGCTGAACTTTCGTGGTTTGTTCCAAATTGTAAAGTCGACTCACCCGATAATTTAAAAGGGAGAGCATAGCGTTCTGTATCGCCTTTGTGGCTAGAGGAGAGTTTGGTTTGGATGTTGACGGATTTGTTGACCGTTAATGTTGCCCCATTCTCTAATGCAATTAAGACGTGTTCGTTATTGCCGTAAGTGTCACCTTTCATAGTCAGGTTTTCAACGGTCATCTTGCCCTTGTTTTTGATATAAAGACTACGACGAGAAGCGCTTTGACTGTTTTCATTTAATGTAAAACTTCCTTCTACTGTGACAGAACTATTAGCAACAATCAGGCTGCTGGAAGGGGATCTGTCCATATAAAAGTTTTTTTGCACCAAGTTTGTTGCTAATTTTTGGAGCGTTGGTAAGTAGATATCAAATTTATTCCAACCTGAACCAGGGGCCTTTTGATAACTAATAACTGTCAAATCCCCTTTAACAAGTAAAGTACTGTCACCGCCAACATATCCAAATCCGCCAGCTGTGGATTCGAGAGAGGTTGAATACGGAGTGGCATTGACGTTCCCATTAAAAGTGACTGAAGAGCCGTCTAAGATCCCGAGAGCTTGAGTAGGTTTTTTGATTTCAGAGTTGCCATTGACAACTACTGAGCCGTGGTTGTTTGCAAAAATAGCTGGAGCGTTACTACTGTTGGCGTAGGAAAACCCATTCGTGTTAAGAGTTTCTTGATTGCCATTAGCGACAATCACTGGATCGGCGCTACTAAAATTTTGGCTTAAATCTTTAGCTTGCGTATTAAATGCCATCAAAGTGGCGAGAATTAACGGGGTATATTTGAAAATGGTCATGATGTTTTCTGATTAATTTAATAATATTTAGAAAATCTTTAATTGGGACTTTATATAAAGCCAGGTTTGATCGATTATAAATAAAAAACATCTGTTCAAATCTTTGATTTCTTGTATTAATGAAAACCCTATAGTCTTATGTTTTCCTCTCGTGTAGGCATTTGCAAAGGCTTGATAAGAATAATTTATAAGAGTGATAGATAATCAAAATTAAAAGTTAATATATAGTTTGATTTAATTTACTAATTAAGAAACGCAGTAGAATTTTGTGGGACAAGCGTTAAATCGCTAGCTTTTATGGCTTTTTAGTCCCAGCAAATTGGAACAATCCTTGAAATCCCTACTGATGTAGCGAGAAAGTAAGAAGAAAGCATCTTTTGGGGCGTGGAGAAGAGGGGGCGTTTTGACGCAAGACGTCACTCACTGTCTTTTTTGAATGACAAATTCAGAAAAAATATAAATCCCAATGGTCCGCGTCAACAATGCAAATTTTTCGCATGAGTAAGAGGGCTAGTAGGCCTTTGATAGACAAAAATTGTTACACTTGAAGTGTGGTAAAAAACCCGACGATCAAAAGTGGAATGCGTTCCTGGGACTGTCGTAATGCCCCTGTTTTGATGCGATAAAAAAGTGGCGCAACTCCAGGGAGAAGCGCCACAAAGAGCGTTGAATTAAATTGATAGGGAACGATTATTCGGGTTTAGGAAGGTTCATCGAATGATAGACCTTGTTACGCCCGTCGTACTTCAACTGAAGATCGCGGTCGGTGTTGTACACCGGACGGATGCTCAAGTCGACTAAAACATGACCGTGGGACGGGACCACCATTTCACGATGATTCGGGTCGGCAACCGTATCCCAGAGGTTCTT
>CAMYAA010000101.1 GCA_947253615.1 uncultured Sutterellaceae bacterium | reverse complement strand
GCATAATGCCGAGCGTACGCATGTTATGTAAGCGGTCAGCGAGTTTAATCAAAATCACGCGAACGTCGCGGGCCATAGCCATGAACATTTTACGGAAGCTTTCTGCTTGAGCCGCTTCAGCTGAGGAAAAACGAATTTTGTCGAGTTTACTGACCCCGTCCACGAGTTCAGCCACCGTAACCCCGAATTTTTCGGCCATTTCGACTTTCGTGATCCCTGTGTCTTCAAGGACGTCATGCATGAGGCCGGCTTGAATGGTTTCGGCGTCCAAATGCCACGAGGCCAGGATGGACGCTACCGACACAGGGTGAGTGATGTAAGGTTCCCCAGACTTGCGGAATTGCCCTAAATGAGCAGCATCCGCCTGACGAAAAGCGGCGCGAACCTTTTCAATGTCTTCGTCGCCCATGTATTCACGACAACGATCTAAAAGATCATTGATGGTGTCGAGTTTGGGCTGAATTGTGGGAGTAAAAAGCGGTAAATCTGCATCCGGCAAATTGGCCACTTCTTCTTCCGTTAAGGGGTGAGGTTGTAAGGGAACTTCGAGATTCTGAGTGCGATCAGGTTCCTCCAATGCGTTGGAAGCTTTGGGAGACTTGGAATTTAATCGACTAGAAAATGTGTTGGAATCCATACAATACTAACCTCGAATAAAAACGGCCAGCGCTCTCAGACTCGACGTCACGAACATACTGGCCGTTGGGTGTTGCTATAAGGATAAACTACCCTTACGAAACGCGCTTGAGCATTTCAATACCCACTTCACCTTTAGCGATTTCACGCAAAGCCAAAACACCAGGCTTGTCTTTGCTGTCAATCTTGGAGGCATGACCTTGGGTTAATTGACGAGCGCGGTATGCGGCCACAAGAACCATCTGAAAACGATTAGGGACTTTCTTGAGGCAATCTTCAACAGTAATGCGTGCCATGTTTCTTCAAATAAAAAAGTAAAAAGCGAATCCTGCGAACATTTTTCGCAAACGTTCATTCTATCAGAGTGGGATTCCCAAGCTGATGAATTGCTCACGATGACGTACGGACTGGAATTTATAAGCGAGTCGACTCGCTACGACAGCCGAACGCATTTGTTCGAGGGCGATATCAAAGTCTTCATTAATTATAACGTACTCAAACTCAGGGGCGTGAGCCATTTCAGCCCCGGCGGCCAACAGACGGCGCGTGATTGTTTGAGGTGAATCAGTACCACGGTGATTAAGTCGCCATTCAAGGGCTTCAATCGAAGGAGGGAGGATAAAAATCCCGACCGTGTCTTTAAAGCATTGGCGGACTTGACGAGCCCCTTGCCAATCGATTTCTAATAAAACGTCATTGCCTTGCGCCATTTGACGTTCGATCCAAAGACGGCTTGTCCCGTAATAATTGCCATGAACGAGGGCAGACTCGAGGAATTCGTCACGTTCTTTCATGGCTAAGAATTCAGCTTCGCTCACGAAGTGATATTCACGACCATTTTCTTCGCCAGGACGCGGTGCACGCGTCGTGTGAGAGATCGAGAGTCGAATGCTCGGTTCTTTTTTCAAAAGGGCGTTCACTAACGAGGACTTGCCAGCGCCCGAAGGGGCGGTAACAAGGAAGAGGCGACCGCTGTAGTTCGTATTGTTATTCATAATGAATGAGTGCTTTAACGGTAATACGGAAGTAAATTTATTCGAGATTCTGAACTTGTTCGCGCATTTGTTCAATGACAACTTTAAGTTGCAGTGACGCGTTGGTCATTTCGATGGCTAAGGCTTTAGAGCCCAACGTGTTGGCTTCGCGATTCAATTCTTGAATGATGAAGTCCAAGCGACGACCCACGGCGCCCCCTTTTTCTAAAGTGCGGCGGATTTCTTTCACGTGCGTGAGTAAGCGATTGATTTCTTCTTCAACGTCCATACGAATGGCGTAAAGCGTCACTTCTTGACGAATACGTTCGTTGACTTCTTCTTTGCTCAATAACGAGTTATCCGTTAAATGGGCGGATAGGGCGTCTTTTAAACGATCTTGAAGCTTTTGATTAATGTTTTCCAAGATGTCGCCAATGCGACCTTGGATGTCCGTTGCCACTGCTTCAATTTGATCGCAGTTTTTCAATAAGACTTTGGCTAACGCCTGACCTTCACGTTCACGCGAGGCGATGAATTGGTCAATCGCCTGCTTTAAGAGCGCCAATACTTCTTGCATCAGCACTTCTTGGTCCGGTGTATCTGCCAATAAAACGCCAGGCGTTTGCATCAGATCCGAGACCGATAAGGGTCGGGCCTCAGGCACAACAGCATGAATATCTTTCTGAAGGTTCAGAATGTTTTGCAAAACGGTCTTGTTGATTTGCGTTGCTAAGGCCGATTCGTCCGTTTTTAAATCCAAACGGATTTCCACTTTCCCGCGTGAAAGTGCATTTTGAAGCGTTTCGCGAACACGAGGTTCGGTAAAACGTAAATCTTCGGGCGAGCGGAAAAGTAAATCTAAAAAGCGCCCATTGACTGAGCGCATTTCAATATTGAGGCGTCCTAAAGCACATGTTCCACGAACATTGCTATACCCCGTCATGCTGTTGATAGACATAAGGATCCTGCTAAAAATAGGTGCCCATATTGTACTAAGGGATAAAGCTAGTAGGGAACGGGGACCAAGCTTTTTAACGAACTTTTATTCTTTCGTAAAAGCAGATTTCTGAAATTCGAGTAACATGAAGGAACCTGTAGTCATGTTCTCTAGTGTCTAGAGATATTTATTTTAAAGAGTGATGAGATGAATTCTGGGATTCTTGCTGTACGCGCTGATGGTCGCGCTTTAGATCAAACTCGACCGATTTCTTTCGTTCGCCACTATACGAAATACGCTGAAGGTAGCGTGTTGGTGTGTGTGGGTGATACCAAAGTTTTGGTGACGGCCTCGGTGACGAAGGGAGTTCCCCGCTTTTTAGAAGGAAAGGGACAAGGCTGGGTCACGGCAGAATACGCCTTGTTGCCTCGCTCCACGGGTACTCGTAACGATCGCGAAGCTGCTAAAGGTAAGCAAAGTGGTCGTACGCAGGAAATTCAGCGTTTAATCGGTCGCAGTCTTCGCGCGATTGTCGATCGCGAAAAGTTGGGTGAAAACACGATTCAAATTGACTGTGACGTGATTCAGGCAGACGGTGGTACGCGCTGTGCGAGTATCTCCGGGGCTTATGTGGCCTTGCACGATGCCGTGACATGGATGATGAAAGAAGGCCTGATTACGGAAATGCCTTTGAAGGGAGCCATGAGTGCCATCTCGGTGGGTGTCGTTGACGGTGTGCCAATGTTAGACCTTAACTATGGTGAAGACTCTTCCTGCGACACCGACATGAACGTCGTCATGACGGAAGATGGTCGCTTTATTGAAATCCAAGGGACAGCGGAAGGCGAACCCTTTGCTCAAGAAACGTTGATGACGTTATTGAGTCTTGCCAAGAAGGGCAATTTTGACATTATGGTGGCTCAGCGCGAAGCCTTGTCGAAGGAGTAATGCCCATGAGCGAGAAAACCTTAGTTTTAGCGACCAATAACAAGGGTAAGATGCGCGAATTTAGCGCGATGTTTGCGCCCTTGGGTGTGGAACTGATTAATCAAGGCGCCCTGGGTGTCACGGAATGCGAAGAGCCTTTCCATACGTTTGTGGAAAATGCTCTTCAAAAAGCTCGACACGCCTCTCGTGAAACGGGTAAGCCCGCGATGGCCGATGATTCTGGCATTTGCGTGGCAGCGTTAGGCGGTGCTCCTGGCGTTTATTCCGCCCGCTACTCGGGCCCAGAACACGATGACCTTCGCAACAATGCATTATTAGTGAAGAACTTACAAGGCGTGAGCGATCGTCGTGCGCACTTCATTTGTGTGCTCTGTGCCGTACGTCATCCTGACGATCCCGAACCTTTGATTGCTGTAGGTCGTTGGTTTGGTGAGATTGTTGATCAACCCGGTGGTTCGGGTGGCTTTGGCTACGATCCGCATTTCTTCGTGCCAGAATTACAGAAGACTGCTGCGGAGCTAACGCCAGAAGAAAAGAACGCGCGTAGCCATCGTGGCCAGGCATTAAAAGTGATGGCGGAACTCTTAAAAACCGTTTGGGGCTGGGTCTAATGATCGATACGGGCTCGATTCCGCTCTCGCTCTATATTCATTGGCCTTGGTGCGTTAAAAAATGTCCCTATTGTGACTTTAATTCGCATGTCTTAAAAGGCGAATCGTTGGAGTCGGCGTATCTAGCGCGCCTGCTCGAGGATATGGCGCGTCAGGTGCCTTGGGCACAATCACGTCCTTTGCATACGATTTTTGTCGGGGGCGGAACGCCTAATCTCATGCGTCCTCAAACGATGGAAGCTTTGTTGTCGCAGGCAGAAAAGCTTTTTGGGTTCGAGCCCAATATTGAAATCACGATGGAAGCCAACCCAGGCGCTTCTGAAGCGAAAGCTTTACGTGATTTTCGAGCAGCGGGCGTCAATCGATTGTCTTTGGGGGTTCAGAGTTTTCACGATGCGCACCTCAAAGTGTTGGGGCGTATTCATTCGGCTCAAGAGGCTATTCATACGCTCGAAGAAGCTTCGCGAGTTTTTGACAACTTTAATCTTGACTTGATGTTTGGATTGCCGCATCAAACGCTCGACGAACTTGCCGCAGAATTTAAGCGCGCAGTGGAGGCGGGTTCTACGCACCTTTCCTACTATCAACTTACGTTGGAAGAGGGAACCACTTTTTATAAGCGCGAGCCTGAAGGCTTGCCTGACGTTGACCTTCTCTCGGAAATGAGTGACTTCGTCGAGTCAAGCGCCGCGAAAGCGGGCTTTACGCACTACGAAGTTTCGGGTTACGCGAAGGATCCATACTTCTGTCGCCATAATTTAAATTATTGGCATTACGGGGATTATTTAGCGATTGGTGCGGGCGCTCACGGTAAAGTGTCCAACGTCGAGGGCGTCTACCGTTGGTCGGGCAAAACAGCGCCCAAGGCTTACATTGACCAACCTTTGAGTGAACCAGAATTGGTGCCTTTGGCGGATCGCCCGTTTGAATACATGCTCAATCAATTGCGTTTGTATACCCCGGTGGATCTGACGGATTTTGTTGCGCACACCGGGGTTCCTTTAGAAACCATCGAACCCACATTACAAACCCTGGAGGCTCAGAAACTCATTGAGCGTCAGGCCCAGACATTGACCTTAACGGATCGTGGACAGCATTTCTTGTCCGACGTTCAAGAAGCCTTTTTGGCAGATTAGGAGAGCAAAACATTATGAAATCCATCGTTGCGATTGCCCTTGGCGTGGCGTCTTTGGTGATTCTTTGGTACATAGGAAGCTTTGTCATTATGGACAAAGCTTCCTATGTACC
>CAMYAA010000100.1 GCA_947253615.1 uncultured Sutterellaceae bacterium | reverse complement strand
ACCCTTGGACGCTAATTCACGTTCAAGCTCGGGGGAATTATCAAAATGATCTTCAATCGAACGCTTATTGCGCCCCGTCACAAAGATTAAATCCGTCACGCCAGCGGCCACTGCCTCTTCAACCGCATATTGAATTAAGGGCTTATCAACGACTGGAATCATTTCTTTAGGCATGGCTTTGGTCGCGGGTAAAAAGCGAGTACCCAAACCATTCACAGGGAAAACAACTTTACGTACGGGTTTCATAGTCTTTATCACTCAGAGAGTCAAGCAAACCAATCCTTGCTTGAAGGAGCGTTCATTTTAACGAAAAAATCCAAGCAAGGACGCACTCGAACTCGAGAAGAACCGCGCGCTCCCATTTCTGAGCGAAACGAGCTCGCTATAATCGAAAAACACCCTTTTGTTGATTGCCTTTCCGCTGGATACTCGTTAGCTCATGCTCTCTGATCGCAAAATTATCGCCATTGGTGACGTTCAAGGTTGTTTAGAAAGTCTTGATGCCCTTCTCGAACGCCTTCCTCAAGATATTCCCCTGTTGTTTCTCGGGGACATCGTGAATCGAGGACCCGACTCACTCGGCGTCTTGCGCCGCGTCATGGCTTTGGGCGAACGTGCCCAAACCCTCTTGGGCAATCACGATTTACACCTGCTCGCTGTCGCAGCGGGGGTCCGAGAGCCTCACCCAAAAGATACCATCACCCCGATTTTGGAAGCCCCCGATTCGGAAGCACTCCTCGATTGGGTCCGCTCACGTCCCCTCTTAATCGATACTGAGGACGCCCTCTTTGTCCACGCGGGCATTCACCCCTTGTGGGACGAGCCTTGTGCGAAAGCCCAGGCCAAGGCCGTCGAAGAACGACTGCAAAGCCCACAGTGGCGCGACGAACTCAAAACCATGTACGGCAATTCCAATTGGTCCCCCGAGCTCGACGGTTCTCTGCGGGTTCAGGCCGTTCTTAATGCCCTCACCCGACTTCGTTATGTCGACAAGAAAACGGGCAAACCCGATTACCACTACAAAGACAATCCTCAAGTGACGCCAACGCATCTCGTCCCTTGGTTTGAATACGCTCATCGCACACCTATTCAAAAACCCATTGTCTTTGGACACTGGTCCACGCTCGGTCTCGTCAATCGTCCAAACGTGCTTGCCCTCGATACGGGCTGCCTCTGGGGCGGAGCGCTCACCGCGGCCATCTTGCCCAAGCGAGAAATCATCAGTATCCCCTGCCCATGCTGGTCCAATCCTTTGGCCTTTAAAAAATAAAAAAGGACGAATCGATTTCCCGGGTTCGTCCTATGAAAAAGGTCAATCACGCGCTAACGCTATCGCGCTGGCGTGGCCTCGGCCTCGGCTTTAGCCTCAGCATTATCTTTTTCGTTTTGAGCTAACACCGCTTGGCGCTGCGCTTCACGCAGAGCCGTTTGATCCGTCACGTTCAGTAAGTGACTAATCTGCGCGGAACTCTCTAAACAAAAACTAAAACGCGTCGCCTCGGGGGTGTTCTTGATGACTTCCCCCACTTGGGCGTGCGCCACAATCCCGTTATTGAAAACAATACGCTTTAAGGCCGTCCACATCGTGGTCTTTCCTGCATAGGATGGCAGCGTCGTCTTCTCGCCTTTGAAGGTGTAATGCAAAGCAATCGGCACAATATCCGCTTCAGCTTGTTTGGCACATTCAAACAAATTCGCATGGAAGGGTAATAAGTCAATCCCGCCCGCCGTCGTCCCTTCTGGGAAGAAAAGCACATTACGACCACTATTTAAACCCGTGGCCATTAATTGATTGAGTTCAATCACCGAACGTAAACGTTTGCGATCGATGAAAAGCGTACCAATCCCTTTGCAAATCGTGCCGAAAATCGGCCAAGACGCAATTTCTTTTTTGGCCACAAACTGACACGGTAAAACCATATCAAGCACAAAGACGTCCACAAAAGCGATGTGATTGGCAACCACAAGATAGCCCGCGCCCTGAGGATTAATCCCATCATTGGCCGAGCTCTCACGCGGGACTTTCCCCTCAATCACCACATCAATCCCTAATACCCAGGGTAAGCGCGCAGCCATGCTCTTAATAAGACGATGACGACGACGTTGGTTAACCCACGGGAAAATCAAAAGCACCGTCAGATAAACCAACAAAATATAAATGACGAGCCCCACTAAGCGCGTCCATCCACGTACGGTATTAAACATCTGTTTGAACACTCAAAGATTAATCAACAAAACCCTCGCATTATAAGCGGGTATGCTCAGGCTCTAGAAAAAACTGATCCAAAATGACAGCCGCCGCCTCGTCGTCAATATAACGCTCACGAGACTCCACAACGGCTGAGGAATAGCGTTCATCCACCGCATACACATGACGTCGAGTACGCGCACTGAGCTGACGCCCAAAACGCTGACACACAGGCGTCATCTCGCAGGGCACCCCATCTTCGTGATACGGCACACCAATCACTAAAAAATCCGGATCCCACGTTTCAATCAACGCATCGATCTGCGCCCAACGCGCTTGCTTCGTTTTTGCATGAATGATCGTTAAAGGCTCAGCCTCACCCAACATCGTGGCACCTTTAGCCACGCCAATACGAGCAAGACCGTAGTCAAAACACAATACTAATCCTTCATCAGCCATTCATCGTCCTCACTGTACTAGCCTGAAAGTGCCCCGAGTCGTGAGGCATCTTTATTGAGAATTGCAAACCCTTAAAAAATTGGTTTGTTTCCACGAGGACAAACCTCATGATTCAAGCGTAATATTTTAGAGGTCTTCGCTCGCGTAGACAGTGAACCCAACCAAAAAAGAAAATATTCCAAAACGAGTTATACCCATCATGGTCGATCATGTTTTAGAAAAGCTCTGCGAGCTTTTTACCGAGGGACACGCCCAATTTCGTGTCCTTGAACATCCTGCTGCAGAAAAAACTAGCCAATCCGTTGCCGAAATTCGAGGCACCGAATTAGGTCAAGGCGCTAAAGCCCTCTGCCTAATCGTCAAAGGAAACGGAGTCAAAAAACACGTACTCGCGATTTTGCCGGCCGACCAACAAGCCGACCTGACCAAGATCGCCACCGCTCTTGGCGGCCGTCGTGCCTCGTTAGCAAGTCCTGACGAAGTCCGAGAATTAACCGGATGCGTCTTCGGCGCCGTACCGCCCGTGAGTTTTCACCCCGACCTTGAAATCGTTGCCGACCCATACCTCTACGAACGTTATGACGAATTGGCCTTTAACGCAGGACATCTCGATCGTTCCATCATTATCAAAACGGAAGATTACCGACGCATTGTGAATCCACCGTTAGTGAATTTCCGTCGCGACGCTCTTTGATAGTCTTACTCCAAAACTTTTTGTTAACGAGAAAGTCATGATCACTCATTTTCAAACCATTTTGACGAATGCGTTGACGCCAATTACCCTCATTACCGGGGTTGGTCTTGTCAAACTCTGTATCGTGAATCGCTATAACCACTGCACCGATCGTATTCGCATGCTCATCCAAGAGCGCGAACAAATCGGCCTGACACAGGACGCGCATCTCGATAATGAAATTGAGTTAATCTTCAAACGAACCAAACTCTTACGCTACAGCATGCTTGCACTCGCGTTTTCAGCCGTGTGCTCAGGATTGCTCGTGATCACTAACGTCTTCGGGACGTTCTTTGAAGTCTCACTCCATCTCCTAAGTGCTACCTGGCTCGCGCTCGCTCTGTTCTTGATGGTGATCGCCATGGCGTTATTAAGTCTGGAAGTTGGGCTCTCCCAAAACGCCATTCGTTTATTGGTTCAACACCTCCCACCGTTACCGAAGGACGTCATTGCCCAAGACGAGGCGGCAGGGCAAACCACGAAGGAGGCTCAATCATGATTGCGGATATCGGCACCTTTACCCGAATGCTCCATGATGCCCTCGCCCCGATTACCTTAATTTCGGGGATTGGCTTGTTGATGGTCTGTATGACTGCACGCTTTATTCACGCGACGAATCGTATTCGTCAACTCGTGAAAAAACGCGCCACCGACCAAGTGCGTTTTGAACCCTACATCGATAAAGAAATTCACTTGATCTACAAGCGTATTCGCCTCTTGCGTCAGGGGACCCTTCTCTTGGCCTTGTCGGGCTTGTTTTCGGCCATTCTCGTTACCGCCAACATTCTTCAAACCTTTCTGGGATTATCCCTCGACAATTTCTGCGCCCTCATGCTCGTCATCGCGGTGGCCCTCATTGTCGTCTCGTGCTTACTGTTTTCCCTGGAAGTGAAAATCTCCCTGTATGCGTTATCCTTAGCGGTTAAAAGCTTGAAGGCTTTTACCCCAACGACAAAAACCACTCAACAAGGCTCTTAATGACTCAACGTATCTTACTCACCGGGGGCGCTGGCTTTATCGGCTCGCATACCGCGGTTGAACTCGTCCAAGCTGGCTATCAGCCCGTCATCGTCGATAACTTCTCTAACGCGCAACCGAGCGTGCTCGACGCCCTGGAAAAGCTCACCGGTCAACGATTGCCCTGCTATCGCGCAGACATTCGCGATCAACAAGCCCTCGAAGCCATTCTTGAAAAAGAAGCCATCACGGCCGTCATTCATTTCGCTGGACTCAAGGCTGTCGGTGAGTCCGTCGAAAAGCCCGTCGAGTACTACGACAATAACGTCGGTGGCAGTATTGCCCTCTTAAAGGCCATGAAGGCAAAAAAGGTCAACACCTTAATCTTTAGCTCCTCCTCGACCGTGTACGGTAACCCAGAGCATTTGCCGTTGACCGAAGAGAGCCCCTTACAAGAGGCCACAAACCCTTATGGGCAAAGTAAATTGATGATCGAAAAGATCCTCAAAGATACCGTCTCGGCAAATCCGACACTCTCCTTTATTGCCTTACGCTACTTCAACCCCATTGGCGCTCACCCGAGTGGTCTTATCGGCGAAAATCCGAACGGCATCCCCAATAACCTCATGCCCTACATCGCCCGCGTAGCCCACGGTCGACTCAAAGAACTTCAAGTCTTCGGGAACGATTATCCAACGCCAGACGGCACCGGCGTTCGTGACTACATCCACGTCGTCAATCTCGCACGAGGCCACGTCAAAGCCCTCGACTACGCCCTCAACCATGAAGGTTGGAAGGCCATTAATCTCGGTTGCGGCAAGGGCTATAGCGTCCTCGAAGTCGTCAAAGCCTTTGAAAAAGCCTCGGGCAAAACCATCCCCTATCGTATCCAAGCACGCCGTGCGGGCGACATTGCCGCCAACTGGGCCGATCCTAGCTTGGCTAAAACCCTCCTCGGTTGGGAAGCCCAATACCTGTCTCTTATACACATCTGACGCTGCCGCCGATATGCAGTGTGTAGATCT
>CAMYAA010000099.1 GCA_947253615.1 uncultured Sutterellaceae bacterium | reverse complement strand
CCACGTGGGAGGTGTTAATCGTAATACCACGAGCCTTTTCTTCAGGAGCAGCGTCGATCTGGTCGTAGCCCTTGGCTTCACCACCGAAGTGCTTGGAGAGAATCGTCGTGATAGCAGCCGTCAACGTCGTCTTACCGTGGTCGACGTGACCGATTGTGCCCACGTTAACGTGGGGCTTGGTTCGTTCAAACTTACCCTTGGCCATTTTCCTAGGTCCTTAAAAGTGTAGTTAAAAAAGAAAGTACTAAAAATTATTTGGCTTTGTCAGCCATAACCGCTTCAGCGATGTTGCGCGGAGCTTCAGCATAGTGCTTGAACTCCATGGTATAGGTCGCACGACCCTGCGTCAACGAGCGAAGTTGCGTAGCGTAACCGAACATTTCGGAAAGCGGCACTTCAGCCTTAACGCTCTTACCACCACCAACGAGGTCAGACATTTCTTGAATCTGACCACGACGGGAGGAAAGGTCACCCATAACGTCGCCCATCTTTTCTTCAGGCGTTTCAACTTCAACAGCCATGATCGGCTCGAGAAGCACCGGGGTAGCCTTACGCATACCATCCTTGAAAGCCATCGAGGCAGCCATCTTAAAGGCATTTTCGTTCGAGTCAACTTCGTGGTACGAACCGAAGTGGAGCGTAACCTTGACGTCAACCACGGGGTAGCCCGCTAACACACCAGCCTTCAACGTGTCTTCGACACCCTTCTGAACAGCCGGGATGTATTCACGAGGAACCACACCGCCCTTAATAGCGTCCACGAATTCGAAGCCCTTACCCGGTTCGAGCGGTTCAAGCTTCAACACAACGTGACCGTACTGACCACGACCACCGGACTGCTTAGCAAACTTGCATTCGGCGTTTTCAACCACGGAGCGAATCGTTTCACGATAGGCCACTTGGGGCTTACCAACGGTAGCTTCAACGTGGAATTCACGCTTCATACGGTCAACGAGAATTTCAAGGTGTAATTCACCCATACCAGAAATAATCGTCTGGCCAGATTCTTCGTCGGTACGAACGCGGAAGGACGGGTCTTCTTGAGCCAAACGGTTCAAAGCGAGAGCCATCTTTTCTTGGTCAGCCTTCGTCTTGGGTTCCACAGCCTGCGAAATAACAGGTTCCGGGAATTCCATACGTTCAAGGATGATCGGGGCGTCGATCGCACAGAGCGTGTCACCCGTCGTAACGTCCTTCAAGCCAACGCAAGCGGCGATGTCACCAGACTCACATTCCTTGATTTCTTTACGTTCGTTAGCATGCATCTGGAGTAAACGACCGATACGTTCCTTGCGGCCCTTGACCGAGTTCAATACCATGTCACCAGAGTTCATCACACCGGAGTAAACGCGCAAGAACGTTAACTGGCCCACATACGGGTCGGTCATGATCTTGAACGCTAAGGCGGACATAGGAGCATCGTCGCTCGCTTCACGCGTGCATTCGTTGTCGTTATCGTCAAAGCCGTGAACCGGAGGAATATCAACCGGCGACGGTAAGAACTGAATCACGGCGTCAAGCATACGCTGAACACCCTTGTTCTTAAAGGCGGTACCGCAAAGCATCGGCTGGATTTCGCAAGCGATGGTACGCTGACGAATACCCTTGATGATTTCGTCTTCGGAGAGTTCACCCTCTTCGAGGTACTTGTTCATCAATTCTTCAGAGGCTTCAGCCGCAGCTTCAACCATCTTTTCACGCCATTCATTAGCGGTGTCAACGAGTTCAGCAGGAATGTCTTCGTACGTGAACTTCATGCCCTTGGATTCGTCGTCCCAAATGATGGCCTTCATCTTGAGAAGGTCAACCACGCCTTGGAAGTTGTCTTCAGCACCGATAGGCACAACGATAGGCACAGGATTAGCCTGGAGACGCTTCTTCATCTGGTCATAGACCTTGAAGAAGTTAGCACCCGTACGATCCATCTTGTTCACGAAAGCAAGACGGGGAACGCGGTACTTGTTAGCCTGACGCCAGACGGTTTCAGACTGAGGCTGAACACCACCCACAGCACAGTAAACCATGCAAGCGCCGTCAAGCACGCGCATGGAACGTTCAACTTCAACCGTGAAGTCCACGTGCCCCGGGGTGTCAATGATGTTAAAACGATGTTCGTCGTACTGCATTTCCATACCACGCCAGAAAGCGGTGGTAGCAGCCGAGGTAATCGTAATACCGCGTTCTTGTTCCTGTTCCATCCAGTCCATGGTGGCAGCACCGTCGTGCACTTCACCAATCTTGTGGTTCACACCGGTGTAGAACAAAATACGTTCGGTAGTTGTGGTCTTACCCGCGTCAATATGAGCGGAAATACCGATATTGCGATAACGCTGAATCGGAGTTTGGCGAGCCATTTAAGGTTCCTCTCTATGAGCGTTGCGCACGGAGCTAAGCCCCGAATGCGCAACAAATACGAAAAGTTAGAAGCGGAAGTGCGAGAAGGCCTTGTTGGCTTCAGCCATACGATGGACTTCATCACGCTTCTTCATGGCACCGCCACGACCTTCGGCTGCTTCAAGCAATTCGCCAGCAAGGCGCTGCGGCATAGACTTTTCAGAACGCTTCTTGGCAGATTCGCGCAACCAACGCATAGCCAAAGCTAAGCGACGGACAGGGCGAACTTCAACTGGCACTTGGTAGTTAGCACCACCGACGCGGCGGGACTTAACTTCCACGACCGGACGGACGTTATTGAGAGCGGTGGTGAACACTTCCAAAGCATTCTTACCAGTTTTTTCTTCGATCTGCTCAAGAGCGCCATAAACAATACGTTCGGCGACGGCTTTCTTACCGTCAAGCATGATCACATTGATGAACTTCGTGATTTCAACGCTGCCGAATTTTGGATCAGGCAAAACTTCGCGTTTTGGAACTTCGCGACGACGGGGCATATTAATTCCTCTTTCGTTTCTTCAGTCAAGGCTGACTCTGTCAAAAAAAATGAGTCAAACCTAATTTAAATAGAGCGATCCCATGGATCGCGACTTACTCGGTCTCGATGGACAATCCACCGCAAACCGTGCCACGGCTAATGCCGCGAAATTACGCAGCCTTCGGGCGCTTGGCACCGTACTTGGAACGGGCCTGCTTACGATCCTTGACGCCTTGGGTGTCAAGAGAGCCGCGAACGATGTGGTAACGCACACCAGGCAAGTCCTTTACACGACCGCCACGAATAAGGACGACCGAGTGTTCTTGCAAGTTGTGGCCTTCACCACCGATATAAGAAATGACTTCAAAGCCATTCGTGAGACGCACCTTAGCAACCTTACGAAGTGCCGAGTTCGGCTTCTTCGGGGTCGTCGTGTAAACACGAGTACAAACGCCACGCTTCTGCGGGCAGTTCTTCAAGGCAGGGCTCTTGCTTTTATCGTGCGTAAGCGCACGGGGCTTACGAACGAGCTGGTTAATAGTTGGCATAAACGTCCGTCTAATAAAAATTAAACTAACTCTTTCGAGTCTTGTTAAACAAAAAATCTTTGGATTTTTTTGGGGGTATCCTCCACGAACAGTCCTCTATTAGAGGGTTGTTCACGATTTATGATGGATACACTTATCCAAAGAAGGCTTGATTGTTGACCAAACGCCCCCTTTATGTCAAGCCATAAAGGAAGGTTTTTTTAAAGAAAATACCCGCCACGACGTTAAACGTAACGGGTATTCTCGGTAAAACCCTGAATTTCAGGTTTAGAGACCGAAGTCCCTATTTCTTAACTGAGCGTAAAAGAATCTAAAAATTTTAGAGCTTATTCGCCCGTGGGTTTCGTCACAGGAAGAATCGGATCGACCGGTTCGGCTTTTTTATCCTTGCTCTGTTCAATATCAAAATCGGCATCCGATTCAGTATTGACCACCGCAAACGGATCGTTAAAGTCGATGTCAGCCACTTCTTCTTCAGCAACCGGACTTAACGGTTTGGCGCTAGCGCGTTCGAGACGTTCTTCTTCGTCACGTGCACGGCGAGCCTTGTGATAGGCCAACCCCGTACCCGCAGGAATCAAACGACCAACGATCACGTTTTCCTTCAAACCACGTAAGTCGTCTTGCTTGCCCATGATGGCAGCTTCCGTAAGAACACGAGTCGTTTCTTGGAAGGAAGCAGCAGAAATAAAGCTGTCCGTGGAAAGCGAAGCCTTCGTAATACCTAATAAGACATTTTCGTATAAGGCTGGACGCTTACCTTCGGCTTGCACGCGATCATTTTCGTCGAGCATTTCCGAACGTTCAACTTGTTCACCCTGGATGAAGCGGGTATCACCCGGATCCGTGATCTGAACACGGCGTAACATCTGACGAACAATCACTTCAATGTGCTTGTCGTTAATCTTCACACCCTGTAAACGATACACGTCTTGGACTTCGTCAACAATGTAACGAGCCAATTCTTCAATCCCTAATAAGCGAAGAATGTCATGCGGATCCACAGGCCCGTCAACCACTTCTTCACCCTTCTGAACAACCTGACCGTCATGGACTAAAACCGTCTTGTCCTTGCTAATCAAGGTTTCATGCTGGTTGCCATCGCTTTCCGTGATGATTAAGCGTTGCTTGCCCTTGGTTTCCTTACCAAAGGTAACCGTACCCGTCACTTCAGCGAGCATACCGGCATCCTTCGGGCTACGAGCTTCGAAGAGCTCAGCCACGCGAGGAAGACCCCCGGTAATGTCACGCGTCTTTTGCGATTCGGTCGGAATACGTGCTAACACATCGCCCATGCCGACCATCTGGCCGTCACGAACCGTGACTAAAGCACCCACAGGCAACTGAATCGTCACCGCGTGGTCCGTCCCCAGAATCTTGACTTCATTACCTTGTTCGTCTAACAAGTGCACGCTCGGACGAAGCATACCCGTGCTGCCCTTACCCGACTTGCTCGAGCTCTTGGTAGCCACAGAACGCTTCGGGTCGATAACGACTAAGCTCGATAAGCCCGTCACTTCATCAACCTGGTTCATCACCGTCACGTTTTCAATCACGTTTTCGAACTGAATCTTACCCGCGTATTCCGTAATAATCGGACGGGTCATCGGATCCCAGTTCGCTAATTGCTGACCAGCCTTGACTTCTTGATCAAGCTTGACCAACAACGTCGCACCGTAAGGCACCTTATGACGTTCACGTTCACGACCGTTTTCCGTGATGACGATTTCACCCGAACGGGAAATGACCACTAAGTCGCCCTTAGCGTTACGAACATAACGCATCGAAGCGGAATAGCTAACCACACCCTGGCTCTTAGCTTCAACACTCGAAGCCACCGCAGCACGCGAAGCCGCACCCCCAATATGGAAGGTACGCATCGTTAACTGCGTCCCTGGTTCACCAATGGACTGAGCAGCGATCACACCGACCGATTCACCCGCGTTCACCAAGGA
>CAMYAA010000098.1 GCA_947253615.1 uncultured Sutterellaceae bacterium | reverse complement strand
TCTAGTACGGTCTCGTGGGCTCGGAGATGTGTATAAGAGACAGTCCCTGAGGAGCGCCTCATTATGACCGCTGAATTAGGTCATCTCGCGTTAATACTCGCTTTAATCTTGTCACTCGTCGGGGCCCTCTTGCCTTTGGCGGGCGCTCAGTGGGCCATTGTGAGTTGGCAACGACTCGCGCGTCCGAGTGCGTATTGGACGGCCTTTCTTTCTCTCATTGCCATTGGTTCCTTAGCCTGCGGCTTTTACTTCAGTGACTTTACGATGCTCAACGTCGCGCGTCACTCGAATTTGGCCCTTCCGTGGTTTTATAAACTCGCGGCCGTTTGGGGTTCGCACGAAGGGTCCATTTTATTTTGGGTCTGTGTGTTGAGCTTTTGGTCGGCGGCCGTGGCCTGGAGTGTGCGTCGTTTACCCTTGCCGATTCAGGCCCGTGTCTTAGGGATTTTGAGTGCCATTGAATTTGGGCTCTTTCTCTTTATTCTGACGACGAGTAATCCGTTCTTACGTTTATTCCAACCGATTTTAGACGGTGCGGACTTAAATCCGCTCTTACAAGACCCGGGGATGATTTTCCACCCGCCATTACTCTACTTAGGGTATGTGGGCTTTGCGGTGCCTTTTGCCTTTGCGATGGCCGCGTTGATGTCCGGACGTTTTGATTTAACGTGGGCACGTTGGATGCGTCCGTGGTGTGCGGCCTCGTGGGTGCTTTTAACCTTAGGGATTTCGTTGGGCTCTTACTGGTCTTACTACGAACTCGGCTGGGGCGGCTGGTGGGCCTGGGACCCGGTAGAAAACTCATCCTTTATGCCTTGGTTAGTCGGGACGGCGTTAATGCACAGCTTAGTGGCGACGCAGCGTCGTGGGGTCTTTAAGTTAGGGACAGTCTTTTTAGCGATTTTGACCTTTGCGTTATCGCTTTTAGGGACGTTCTTAGTGCGTTCAGGGGTCTTAACGAGTGTGCACGCCTTTGCCTCGGACCCCAAGCGTGGCCTATTTATTTTGATTTTCCTCATTGTGGTGATTGGCCTATCGTTTTTACTCTTTGCTTTCAAAGGGTCGCGATTGGCGCACGGTCCGCAATTTAATTTCGTTTCCAAAGAAACGTTCTTATTGACCGGGAACATTTTGCTCTGTGTCGCGATGGGTTCGGTGCTTTTAGGGACGATGTATCCGCTCTTAATTGATGCGTTGCACTTAGGAAAGATCTCGGTCGGGTCTCCGTACTTTGATGCGGTCTTTGGCTCGATCATGCTCATCATTGCGTTAGTGATGGCGCCCGCGATTGAATCGCGCTGGACGACGAGTGACGAGCATTCGCTCTGGAGTTCGCTTTTAATTCCCGGATTAGTTGCGTTGATTTTTGCCTTTGCGTGTCCACTTTATTTAGGGAGCATGCACTGGGTGGCTGCTGCGGGCTTTTCGCTCGTGGGCTGGATTGGGGCGGGATTACTTTTGAATGTCCTTCGTTACGTGAAGTCGATTCGTGCGGCAAAGCGTAGCGGGGACGGGACGGTGTCCTTCTCCCGGCACTATTGGGCAATGTTCTTTGCGCACCTTGGGGTCGTCGTGACGATCTTTGGGGTGGTAGCCGCGAGCAATTATTCGGTCGAGCGTCAGATTCGCATGTTGCCCGGGTCCACGATTACGATCGAGGATGTGATCATTCGCTATAACGGCTGGAGCAATGTGCGTGGTCCGAACTATCAAGGGGCGATGGCGAGTTTAACGGCCTTTGATACGAAGGGGAATGTGATTGCTCAATTAGCGCCAGAAAAGCGCAATTATGATGCGGCCAAGAACATGACGATGACCGAAGCGGCGATTGTGCATACGGCCTCGCGTGATATTTATGTATCGATGGCGACGCCCACGGACGATGATCGCGGGTGGGTAATTCGTGCTTATGTGAAGCCCTTTATGATCTGGACGTGGATTGGGACGCTCTTGATGGCGTTAGGGGGCATTTTTGCCATGGTGATGCGTAAGCGTGTCGCGAAGAAGGAGGGTCTCCAATGAAAGCCATTCGTTTAGGTTTAGGGACGGCTCTGATGGGCGCGTTTCTCTTGAGTACGTCGCTCGTGTGGGCCGAAGCGCCCACGGGTGCGGTCAGTCCCTTAGTGACGGCGCAGAAAATGTCGAGCACGGAAAATCCGTTAGTGCCGCCCTCGAACGAAACCGTCGGGATGATTAATCCCGCCTCGGACAAAGGGGTGCCGATTGCTCCGCAAGGCGTGGCCGGTAAGGATTTTCCTCGCAAGGCGGTGTCGGCTGAATTTGACCCAGTGAAGAATCCTCGTGTTTATGAGATTAGTAAAGAGCTTCGTTGTTTAGTGTGTCAGAACGAATCGATTGCGGAGTCCAATGCGGACTTGGCCATTGATTTGCGTCGTGAAGTGATTCGTTTAGTCAACGAAGGGAAGAGCAACGACGAGGTGATTCAATACATGACGGATCGTTATGGGGACTATGTGCTTTACAAGCCCCCCTTCAAAGCGAAGACGTATTTGTTGTGGTTAGGGCCTTTGGGTTTTATTTTGATTGGGTGTTGGATTTTGGTTGGCGTGGTTCGTCGTCGCAAGACGGGGCTCGACAATGCCGAAAGTCCGAGCTATCAAGAAGCGTTACGTTGGGTTCGTGCTCGTGAGTATGACGAGCATGCATCTGACGGGGTTAACCAGGAATAAGGAGTCTCAGCCATGCAGCAAATCGTTTTGGTGGTGATTGGGATTGTCATCATCTTATTTATTGTGTTGACCTTTGTGATCGCGATGAACTTTTCGAAGTCGGGTCGTGAAGATGAGGAAGCGGCCGCGTCGAAAAAAGCGGTACGTGTGTCGCTCCAGCGTGAGCATGCTGCGCTTGAAGCGCGTCGCGATCGTGGGGAATTAACGGCCGAACAATTCGCGAAGAAAGAAGGGGAATTAGCGCAGCGCTTGTTGGACGAAGGGGGCTTACCCGAAGCGCAGCATGAGCCTCGCAAAGAGCGCAGTTTAGTGAAGTTAACGGCCTTTGCGTTAACGATTTTGTTCCCCTTGACGGGGGCCGGGTTATATCTCTTTTACGGGGATTTCTCGAGTTTATCGTCGGACGCGGTGACGCAAATTGAGGCCACGCGTGAAGCGGTCAAGAATCAGAAGACGATGGCCGGGGTGATTATGCGTTTAGAAGAAGCGGTTCAGAAGGATCCGAAGAATGTGTCGGCCTGGGAGATTTTGGCGGACCATTATGTGGAAACGCGCAATTTATCCCAAGCGCAACTGGCCTATGAAAAGCTTGTGGAACTTCAGCCCAAGGACGTGCATCCGTTAACGAAGTTAATTGAAGTGTCGGTGGAATTAGATAACGGCACGATTTCGCCCCACGTCTTTGATTTAATCAAGCGTGCGATGGTATTGGATCCCAACGATGGCAATCTTTGGTTAATGGCCGGGTTTGCGTATAACGAAGAGGGCAATTACAAAGAAGCGGTGTTGTACTGGCATCGTTTAGTATCGATTTTGCCCGAGAAGGATCAAATGCGTCAGGCGCTTGAGTTCCATATTCAAGAAGCGATGAAGACCGGCAATCTCAAGGATTATCCCGATGATCCCTTTTTAAAAGAAAAACAATCTGGGATTAATAAGAAATAATGTAAAAAAGTTTACATTTATTAAGTTTAGGGAAGAGTGAGAAGTTGCTCTTCCCTTTATTTATAGGGTTAAAGGGCTAAAGTTGTATTGGTACAACAGCTGGTAATAATATTTTGTGTGATATATTACGGGTTAATACCTAGTTTTCAAGAAATTATTGGATTGTGGATTTTGAGATTTTTGACTTCTTTGCGAGAATTGAGGCACAGGGGAGTGCAAAAGATTGCACTTTGAATCAATTACTATCTGGGCGTCCTGACCGACGCTTGTTTTTTCTCAATACAAGGATCAACTATGTTTAAGAAGTCTCTTGTCACGATCGCCGCTCTCGGCGCTTTCGCTGGCTCCGCTTTCGCTGGTGTCACGCTCTACGGTACGGTTGACGGTGGTTTCCAGTACACCAACTCCAAGGTTAAGGGCGAAAAGTCTGAATCCGCCTTCAAGCTTGCTGACGGTATCGGCTCTGCCAACAAGTTCGGCATCAAGGGCGAAGAAAAGATCTCTGACGACTTGTCCGTCGGTTTCAAGTTAGAAAATGGTTTCCATGTTGCTAACGGCGCCATGAAGCCGGGCGTTCTTTTCGACCGTGAAGCTGTTCTTTATGTGAAGTCGGTTGCTGGTACGTTAGCTGTTGGCCGTGAAGGCGCTATCAGCTCTGGAGACGGCATGTTCGGTCAGTTCGGTAGCAAGGTTGCTGCTTACAGCAACGGCCGCGGCGAAGTTCAGGGTATGAAGTGGACGCTCGCTAAGGTTGACCGTATGAATCAGACTTTAACTTATGAATCCCCGAAGTTCGGCGGTGTTAAGGTCTTAGCTCAGTACGCTAACCTCAACGACAAGCAAGAAGGTCATGGATACGTTGACTCCAAGAAGAACAATCTCTTCTACGCTTTAGGCGCTACCTACTCCGACGACACGGTTTACGGTACCGCTTTAGTTGACGTCACGAAGAAGTTCAAGGCTGGTGAAAAGAACGCTGTTCGCGTCAGCCTCGGTGGTAACGTCAAGTTAGACGGCTTCCAGGTCTTCGCTGCTGGTCAGTACTTCAAGGATGCTCCTTTGACGGTTGATGCCCTCAATGCGACGGCTCTTGCTGCCAAGACTGATGTGAAGGGCTTTGGCTTGAACGCTGGCGTGGCTGTTCCGGTTGCTACGGGTTCCTTGAAGGGTAACCTCGGCTACATGCATGCTAAGAAGGCTGCGGATGATAAGGTTAAGCTCAACCGCTTCGTCGTTGGCGCTGTTTATGACTACCCGCTCAGCAAGAGCACGTTCATCTACTCTGGCGTTGGCGCTTCGTTTGAAAAGTACAAGGGCGTCGAAAAGGGTAAGAATGCTCGCTCCTTTGCAGCTAACCTCGGTTTAACGCACAACTTCTAATCTAGCGTTAACTTCACTTTGAAGTTTAAATAGATTAATCACCCTGCTGGGACGGCGGTCTTAGCAGGGTTTTTGTTGTTAATGTAGGGTAAATGCTAAATCGTATCTATATCAATGGGTTAGGTGTTTCAAAATAGCAACAAAACGAAGGAATAAATAGGGATTTACACGGATAAGTTAAAACGAAAATATAAAACTTATTTTTATTTGATTTTTGGTTTGGGAAAATAACCTCGTGAATTGCGTATTAACGCATCAAAGAATTTGGAGCTGAGTGTCTTTCGGGGTGCTCGGTCATTTCTCACTTTACAAGGAACAATTATGTTTAAGAAGTCTCTTGTTACGATCGCTGCGCTCGGTGCTTTCGCTGGCTCCGCTTTTGCAGGTGTGACGCTTTACGGTACGG
>CAMYAA010000097.1 GCA_947253615.1 uncultured Sutterellaceae bacterium | reverse complement strand
ATCTACACACTGCATATCGTCGGCAGCGTCAGATGTGTATAAGAGACAGGTCCCCGGCCTTCTCCTGATTGGGATGACGGACTTTTGGACGGAAATCTCAGGGATTGAAGGGGACGCCGCCGTAGTGGCTGCGCATTATCTGCTCTATTACGCAGCGGGTTTACCAGCGATTTTGCTCAGTCGAGGCTACATCTGCGTGAATGCCGCGGTCTCGCGCCCTAAGGCGACGATGATCGTGACGGTTATCCTTCTTATTCTCAAGTTACCGTTTAATGCTGTCTTTATGTATGGGTGGGGGCCAGTCCCTGCCTTAGGAGGCGCGGGCGCTGGGCTCTCGACCACTCTGTTGAGTTGGATTGGTCTTCTCTTTTATTGGCTCATTTGGACGCGCGATCCGTATTACGCGCCTATGCGTACTGAGCTCTGGGTGCCTTTTGACAAAAAAATCTTTAAGTCCTTGTTGAAGGTGGGTTTACCCATTGGGGTAGCGGGCTGCTGTGAAATGACGGCCTTTTCTGCGATGACGCTGTTATTGGCTCGTCTTGGGGACGTGGTTGTGGCTGCGCATCAAGTGCTTTCCAATTTGGTTTACCTTCTGTACGTTTGTCCATTCTCGGTCGGGATTGCCGGGACGATTTTGGTGAGCCAGAGCATGGGCGCTAAATATCCCGAAGGGGCGAAAGCAGCAACCTATCGTGTACTTAAAGTCGCGTTAGTGAGCTCGTTACTCTTGGCAGCTGCGGTCTACGTGGGGCGCTATGCCATTGTGCGTTTGTACGCGGACGATGCGGATGTGGTCGCTGTCGCTGTGAGTGTGGTGGCCCTCGCCTCGATTTATCACATTGTGGACGGCTTACAGATCTCGGCGACGAGCTTGCTGCGTGGCTACCAGATCACGTTTTGGCCGATGATGATTCATGCCATCATGCTCTGCGGGATGGGATTGAGCGTAGGCTCAGTGCTGGCCTATACCGATTGGTTCACCGAACCGATGGGCCTAAAAGGCTATTGGGTTGGTGCTTGTGTGGGCTTAGGATTAGTCGCGTTAATGATTGTGCCTTTGGCGATTCATACGGCGCGGCTCAAGGTGAAGAAACCCTAGCATTTTGCCTGCTTATTTTTCAGTGTTTTCGTCATGGGGTACTAGGGGTAATTTCTTATGATTTTTAGTGTCGTAGAGTTACTCTAAGTTATTGATTTAATAGGTGATTTCCCGATTTTGTGTCTTATTGTTAATTACAAGAGGACAGGGGTTAATTTTTTAGATATTCTCCTCAGGTCATTGGGCAAACAGCGCGGTTATTCCCTGCTGATTGGACTCAAATCGGGATCGATGATTTGAAAGAGTATCCAACGCTAGAGCGACTAAATGAGTCATGCCCATATCTCAACGAGTTTGATGGAAAGGATGGTCGCATGAAAAAAGTTTTCTTAGCGCTCGCTTGTGTATCGTTCGTATTGACGGGTTGTACAACGTTGCTCACAAGTCGAGACTATATGCCTGTGGTCGATCATGGCGAAGTTTATGTGGGCGATGGTGGAATCGCGGTTGAAAAGGATGGGATTGAAATATGGACTCAAGGTTCGCCTGAACGTCGCTTTAAAGTGATTGGGACGTTAAAGGTTGAGCTCAATGATGGACTCTTCGCCGATTCGTTATTACGTTCTGCGATTGTTGCGGAAGTGAAGGCCCATCATGGGGATGCTGTGATTCTGAATTCACACGATGTGCATTACGCAGGAAATTACACGGTGAATAATGCCACGATGAACTATTCCGGCACCTATAGCACCTATGGCAATTCAGGGTCGTACCGTGGAACGGGTTATGGCTACGGTAATGGCTTTTCCTTTGCAATGAACCAAATTAGCAATGTGTACTTAGTGATCCAATATTTGGATTAACGAGCACCCTTGAACATCAATGATTGAATAGCGGGCATCTTTTCTCGAAAAGGTGCCCGTTTAAGTCAATACCAAAGCCAACGTATGTTGTGCTGCATTCCCTTGAGCTGCGGTGAATCGTTAGGCTTTTCGTGGACTCGTTATTTTCCTAGGCTTGTGGGTAGTGCAAATCCTAGGAGCAGTAAGGAGGTTTAGCTCAGTATGATAGGAAAATCGCTTGATTAAGCTTGATATAGCTTTATTGAGCCCCTATTTGATTGGCTCTTCTTTTCAAACCCTCTCCGACGATGACACCGCTTCAATTCACTAAAAAAATTCCAGATTATGTATATGCTTTTGAAATAGCAGCTCACCAAGGGGATGCTTACGCCGAGTATAAGCTCGGCGTTATCTACCATCAGGGGCGAGGATTTCCCCAAGACTATCAAAAGGCCCAAGAATGGTATCTCAAGGCCGCGAGTCAAGGCAGCGCTCAAGCCCATTGCAATCTGGGCTATATGTACGAGAAAGGCCAAGGCGTCTCCCAAGATTTCAACAAGGCTTTTTCCTGGTACACCCAAGCGGCCGAGCTCGGTAGTGTGGTCGCTCAATACAATTTGGGCCTTATTTACCTGAAAGGCCAAGGGGTTCAACCCGATTTAGAGAAGGCACTTTCGTGGTACCAGCAAGCCGCTGAGAACGGAAACGTCGTTGCTCAAACGAATCTAGGGGAAATGTTCGAAACCGGTCAGGGCGTGGTGCAAGATTACGCTCAGGCGCTTGCTTGGTATAGCAAGGCGGCCCAAGCTCGATACGCAAGAGCCCAATGTAGCTTGGGGTTTTTGTACGTCAATGCACTCGGGGTTTCGCAAGACTATTTAAAGGGGGCGGAGCTCTACGAAAAAGCTGGCAATCAAGGGGATGGTAGGGCTCAATTCAATATGGGCCTTATGTACCTGCACGGGCTCGGAGTAAAACAAGACGATCATCAAGCCCTCTCATGGCTAATGAAAGCGGCGAATCAGTTCGATTCAGAAGCACGCTATCAGATTGGTTTGATGATCAAGAATGGACAGGGAGCGACCAAAGACTATACGAGCGCTTTTGATTGGGTGTCTAAGGCGGCCCACCAGGGTAATGTTAAGGCTGAGAATGACTTGGGCGAGATGTATCGTTTGGGACATGGGGTGCCGCAAAACATTCCCCAAGCGCTCGAATGGCTCAATAAGGCCGCGGAGCATGGGAGTCTCGAGGCACAAGTGACGTTAGGGCTTATGCTGACTAAGGGTGTGGGTGTGGCTAAAGATGTCGATCAAGCGATTGAACGGGTGACTAAAGCCGCGAAACAGCGTCTCATTAATTTAAAAAAGCCTAGTTTTGAAGGGTATGGTGTGGATTGGTATACGAGTGCCGCTCAACAAGGCAATCCTTATGCCCAATATCACTTGGGAACGATGCTTGAAAATGCACGCGGTGTTTTAGAAGACGCTCAGGAAGCGTCAGCATGGTTTACGAAGGCGGGAACGATGGGCAATGTTAAAGCCCAAGCGGCCTTAGGTTCGATGTACTTCGAGGGGGAGTGGCTTCCTCAAAACTATACTCAAGCGGCTCATTGGTATCAGAAGGCGTCGGACAATGGAGAAACGAGCGTTCAAAGCTTGTTGAGCTTGATGTACGAGCAAGGTCTTGGGGTGGAACCAGACAATGAAAAAGCTCTAGCCTATTTGACAAAGGCTGCTCGACAAGGGGATGTGGTGGCTCAATTCAATTTGGCGTTGAAGTACCACTTGGGTTTGGATGTTTCCATCGATTATCAGAAGGCGATTAAATGGTATAAGCGAGCCGTTGCAGCCAATCATGAAGGCGCCAAAATCAACTTAGGATTCATGGCGCTGAAAGGGCAAGATCTAATTCGAGATCTTAAAAAAGCACGTGAACGGTATCTGAAAGTGGCTCATTTGGACAATCCCGTGGCGCAATTTCTTTTGTGCTCAGCTTATAGTACCTGCTTTAAATACGATTCTTCTTCTTACATTGACAATCTGCAGGAGTCGGCCGATTGGGGGAATCCTTATGGCCAATTTGCTTTGGGTGCGTGGTACTTTAAAAAGCAGGACTATACACAAGCTTTTCATTGGTTTTGTAAGTCGGCAGAGCAGGGGTATCCAGAGGCACAAAATGCCGTGGGCTATTTATACCTCACAGGCAACGGCGTCCGCCGAAATTTAAAAAAGGCCTTTGAATACTACAACCAAGGTGCAGATCGATGGGCGTTGAGAGATTGTCAGAGTTACGGTCAGCCTTTTTATTGGCAACTTCATAGCGATTATGCTCAATGGGTATGCCGTGCTGCCAAACTCGGCTACGCAAAAGCACAATATCTTGCGGCTATAGGTGATTTAGGGCGACGGATTGATGGCGCTGTGCAGATCGAAGGTGTATCGTACGAGGAGTGGTTCGCAAAAATTCTTCAACAAGGGGAGGGATATGCCCAAGCACTCTTAGAATGGAGCAATGCGCCGCTGTGGCTAATAACGAAAGAAACTCAGAAAGAGCTTAAATGGGATTGCCGGCCTTACATAGAGAGACATATACGGAGGTGCTATGAGGGAAATATTGCGGCCAAACGAGATGAAAAAAGATTGTTTAAGTACCTCCGAAAAAACATGGAACTCGGCGAGCAATGGTATCCCAGAGCGTGCGTTGACTATTATCTAGAGAATGCGTCTGATTTGAACGATAGGAAAAAGGCCTATGAGTGGGCCGCTATGGTAGATGAAGATTGGCAGCCAGGGGGTAGACCCTATCTGGGTTTAAGTTATTTGGCCGGTCGAATTGATCTCCAGGGTTTGTCCGAAGACTCGTTTAAAAAGTCGTGGCTATCGGGACAGAAGGAGTCTCTGGAAAAACTTTGGGGCTTTAAAAAAATATTTAAGAAGGTTTGCCAACGCTTTAACGAGGCAACCGAGCCTAAAGACTATACGCAATATCGGAAGGATTTCGGAGATCAATGTATTGGTAAGGAATACAAGCGTGCCTTTCAATGGTATATCGAGGCCCATGAACAAGGGGATTTGGATGCCCAATACTATCTTGGGACGATGTATTTCTTGGGCGTGGGTTTTCGTCAAGACACCGGTAAGGCTCTTCAATGGTATAAGAAAGCGGCTGTTCATGGCGATGTTAGATCGCAATATCAACTTGCGCTCATGTACTTAAGAGGGGAAGGCGTTTCGAAAGACTATACGTTGGCGGCAAAGTGGTTGCTCATGGCTGCAAATGAAGGCTATGGCAGAGCGCAAAGTGATCTTGCTTTCCTTTATCAGAACGGTTGGGGCGTTGAACAAAATTATGAGAGCGCGTTTTTGTGGTATCAGAAAGCCGCTCAGCAAGAGAACGCTTTTGCGAAATACAGTCTCGGGGTCTTGTACTACTTTGGAAAAGGAGTCCCCGAAGATAAGGCAAAGGCCTTTGACTGGCTGGTTGCCGCCTATGAGCAGGGGGAAGCTGTCTCTTATACACATCTCCGAGCCCACGAGACCGTACTAGATCT
>CAMYAA010000096.1 GCA_947253615.1 uncultured Sutterellaceae bacterium | reverse complement strand
GGTGATGATGAGGAAGCGGCTCCAGCCGCAGCGAGTCGCAGCCGTCGTTCACTCCCTGATGAAAACGTTGCCGAAGACGAAGATTCGGTTGAGCAACATCGCGATATCGGTTTCAAAAAGTCTCAGCGCGGCTTATTCGTAGGGATTCGTGTTGGCCGTGATTACCCCATTTCCGAATCGTTTATGGTTACGCCGAGTTTGCAAGGAACCTGGGGTTACAGTTCTGCGATGTTTGAAAATGCTCGTTCTTATCATGCGACAACCTTAGGTGCTCATCTTTCGGGTGATTGGAAAGTGCGCCCGAGCATTAAACTTGGTGCCGATTTCGCTGCTGACTACATCTGGACTAATGTTGACAAGATGTTCAATGCAGAAAATCCGACGTTAGATATTTTTGGACTCGAGAAAGGTCTTAAGAAGGATTGGCGTTGGAAGGCCGGTGTCCATGCGAACTTTACGCCAGTGAAGCGAGTGGAATTGGTATTAAATGCTGCGTATCAACGTTATCAAAAGTCGAAGTTCCACGGGATGACGTTTGATGCCACTGTGAAGTACCACTTCTAAATTGAATCTGCTTGAGTGATTGAAATTTAATTACTTGAGGCGATTCTAAGGCTCATATGCGTTTGGGTAGTGTTTTACTCAAACGCATTTTTTTTGAATTAACTTTTTGACTTTGGGTTCATAAAAAAAGGAATCTAGGCCAAAACCTAAATTCCTTTTGTATCTGTCTAAAACGACAAGCGTTTAGAGAACCGTTTCTTCGCAACCTTCTGCTTTTTCTTGCTGGGCAATCGCTGCAGCAATATCCGCTTGAATCGGATTGGGCTTGCCCGTCCAGTAGCACCAGAAGCCATAGGCATAGCCAGAGAGGGCATAAATGCAGAACAGGATGAAGATAGCTAACGAGGGACTCGAGCTAACAATCACAAAGAGAATGCAAATCCCGACAATAAACCAGAACGGGAGGGTCTTCACCACCGCATAGCTCTTGCCCGAGAAGAACGGCGCGTTGCTCACCATCGTTAAACCACCGTAGAGCGTAATGACCGCAGCGATAATCGCTTTATAGTCATTGAGCCAGCTCGGGAAGTGACCGTCGGCGCCTAACCAAACAAAGCCGCAAACTAAAGCTGCAGCAGCCGGGCTCGGTAACCCCTGGAAGTAATTCTTGCTCACGACGCCAACGTTACAGTTAAAGCGCGCCAAACGAAGTAAGGCACAAAGACAGTAAACAAAGGCAATCGCCCAGCCCACCTTACCAAGTTCAAGCAAGCTGTACTTGTACATGATCAAGGCTGGCGCAACCCCGAAACTCACCGCATCCGCCAATGAGTCCATCTGAACCCCAAATTCACTTTGCGTATGCGTTAAACGAGCGACACGACCGTCCATACCGTCAAAGAGCATGGAGAAGAAGATCGAAATAGCGGCCGTCACAAAATCACTATTCATGGCAGCAATGATGCCGTAGAACGCAGCAAATAAAGCGGCGGCTGTAAAGGCATTCGGGAGCACATAAATACTTTTGCTCTTCACCGTCTGGATACGACGCTGGCTAATCGAGCTAAGGCTTTCGCGCGAAACTTTAGGTTGGGTCATTTGTACTAGTAATCGGTATTTGAGTTTTAACGTCACATGAAATGATTGAGCTTCATGCACGTTCTAAGGAAATGTTCATTATAGCCTCCTTGTTTGATTTTGCCTGAGTGATTCGGGTTCTAACCTAGAGGAAAGCTCCGCATAAGCCCGAATGCTCTACAATGAACGAAAGCGTGAAGGGCCATTCAAACTCGCCCTCCCATTGAATATCGCGCCTGAGTTTTCTGTGCTTTAGGCTTAACGGAATTGAGACAACCATGTCCTTTGTATTTGCACCACCCCCTCAAGCGGTTATCCCTGTTGAGGATGAACCTTACTTATTCTTCCCCGTAAATCGTATTTTTGGTACGGCGAATAACTACCAAGAAGTCGGTCAAACGAAAACCCCGGAACCGTTCTTCTTTATGAAGAGCTTGGAGTGCCTTCAGCCGATCGCTCTCAACGATACACTCACCGTGCCCATGCCGCCCATCGGACAGGATTTGCGCCACGAAGTTGAGTTGGTCTGCGCGTTAGGCAAGGGCGGTCGAAACCTCACCTTGGAACAAGCGGCTGAATGCGTTTGGGGTTGGTCCGTCGGGATCGACTTTTCGCTCGTGGATATGACGCTCCCCAATGGCGGACGTGACTTAATGATGGGTAAGAGCTTTAAACATGCCGCTCCGGTCTCGCATTTGCGCCCCCACTATCGCACACCGTTGCCGAAGGCCACCGAACTCTGGCTTTACGTCAATAACCAAAAACGCCAAGGCGGTTCGACGGAACGTTTGGTCTGGTCGCCTTTGGAACAAATTGTGCGCTTGAGCCACTTCTATGAATTGCAACCTGGCGACATCATCTTTACGGGTACGCCTGGTGGCGTCGCTTCGTTGGTCCCTGGGGACGAAGTCCGTTGCGGCGTGAATGGCGTGGGCGAAATCCGCGTTCGTATCGGTGAACGCGAGGCCTAAGCGCCAAAACGAGGGTATGACCCTCGTTTCGCGATCAATCCCTTGCTAAGCGAAGAAAAATGAAAAGAGTCTCAAACGGTTTTGAGGCTCTTTTTTTCGTCACTACGCGACGGGAGACCTTCATAACGATGGCGGTACCCTCGATTGCCTTTGAAAGGCCCTTGCTTCAAGGAGAAATGGCACCTTCGTCTTGAGTTTTTTAGGCGCTATTGTTGTCTTCGAGTGTCGGGGTGTCTTTCAAACGAGGGTGGTACCCTCGATTGCTTCTGAAAGGCCCTTCCTTCAAGGAGAAATACCACCTTCGTTTTGAGGTTTTTTAAGCGCCATTGACGTCTTCGAGCGTCGGGGTTTGCTGCTAACGAGGGTGGCACCTTCGTTAGGATGAGAAAAGCCCAGGCGAAACACCTGGGCTTTGAGATAAGGGTATGCGCTTTTGAGTTTTACGCTTGATTGAGATCGAGCTGAGAGCGCTTAAAGATATAGAGGGAGCCAAAGACCCCACCGAGTAAAATCACAAAGCCAATGAGCATCGTGATCGTGGGTGGTGTACCACGCCACATCAAGGCGTATATCACGGAGAAGATCGATTCAAACACAATGAGTTGACCGCCTAAGTCCGAAGGGAGACGCTGACTCATTAAGTTCCAGAAAATCATCGCGACCCACGAGCATAAAAAGCCCACAATCACACTCACGCCAATAAACATCCAGGGGCGCGGTCCTAACCACGATACCGAGGTGTCTATCCAGCCTAAGCCCCAGCCCCCAATCATGAACGCCGCTAACGTTAAGGGGAAGTTCGTGGCGCCCTGAAGGGCCGTCCAAATGGTGGCGGATTGACTCGGATGGTGTAGTAAATATTCGCCGTTTTCAATGGAAAACCACGTCCAGGCTGCTACCGAGAATAACCCACACGCGACCCCAATCCAATAACTCAAGGAATTGTTGGCCTCTTGGGTGAAGCGCTCAAATTCGGTTAAGTTCGCGACTAAAAGTCCCACAAAGATCGCAATGAGCGGTGGCAAAATGGACTTCCAGGGTAAGGCCTTGCCTTCACTCTTGTAGCGTAAATTGGAAACGATGGCGACCAAAACGGGGATGATGGCCATTAACATGCCCGCGAGCGGGGCACCGGCTAAACGAATGGAGATCGTGAGCGAACTGTAAAAGATCACGTTGCCAAAGAGGGCCAAAATAAAGGCTCGCTTCATGTTGCTCAACGAAAAACTTTTGAGTTCCTTGCGCCAATAAACTAAGCAGGGAATCGAAATAGCGCCGAACACGACAAAGCGTCCCAAGGCAACCATCACGGGGTGATAGTCAGGGACAAATAGGGGGGCAACATAAATAAGCCCCCATAGCGCGCCCGCAATTAAGCCATACAAAACACCAATAAACATTTGGTTTTTAACTCGAAGAGGAAAGGGTTTGAGTTAGACCCCGGTCATCACAGTAAGCTCGAAAGCCCATGGAGAGAAATTTACACGTTTCCCAAAATCCCTGGGCTTTTTTTAATAATTTTTCTTGAGTGAAGATAACAGGGGCACCTTAAGCATCGTTGAAATCGGATCAAGGAGCTTTCGGCAAGCTCTGATCCGCTGAAACTTTTAGATCGAGCTGTGGGGTTGGTTGTTCGGGGGCATTGAGGTAAGTCTCCCCGCGGGTTTCGTAAAGATTGCGTAAACGCTCCGCAAAGAGCGAGACGGCCGTCGCGTAAAAATACGAACGGTTGTAGTACAAAATGGCCGTAAAGTTTTTGGTCCCTAAGTACCAGGTGGTCTGGCGAGGCTCGCCCCCTTTACGCCAAGGAATGTCCACAATCAGGACGGGCTCACTCTTACTTAAAGTGTCCGCATCAATGACTTCAATCCCGTCGAGTAAATCTAAACGGGTGTGCGGCTTAATGCCCCCGTCATGATGCTTTTCTAATAAGGCTTGCTCACCCTTTAAACGCAATAAAGGCGGTAAATTCGCTTGCCAGCCGTGAGAGGCTAGAAAGTTGGCAACCGAATAAATGGCGTCCGTGGGATTGTTGATTAAATCCACATGACCATCATTGTCACCGTCGAGTCCATAACGAATTAAGGAACTCGGCATAAATTGCCCATAGCCCATGGCACCCGCAAAACTGCCTTTAATGTCGGCAGGATCGATTTGCTCACGCCAACAATAGTCGAGAAATTGCGTGAGCTCTTTCTTATAAAACTTCGCACGTCGTGGATAGTCAAACGTTAAGGTCATGAGCGCATTCAAAATGGGCGTGCGACCCATAGTGCGACCATAGTTCGTTTCAATCCCAATAATCGCAGAGACAATCCAGGGAGAGACCCCCATCTTAGCTTGGGCCGACAAAAGCGCATCATGATGCTCTTTCATAAAGTCGAGCCCGCGTTCAAGACGCTCGGGACTCAATAATCGACGGGAGTAATGAAGGAAGTTTTTCTCAGGCGGTAAACGATCACCTACGACCGGTTTGGGCGTGGTGAGTCGCTCTGAAATGGAGGAGTATTGCGCCTCCGAGACGACATGGAGTAACCAGTCCATCGGAATTTTTTCCGACTCACTGATCGCCTTTAAATACGTGATGACCTCAGGACGTTTCTCATAAGGAAGATTGGCCCCTTGAGCTTGAGACAATACCCCCACTCCAAGCAGCGCGAGAACTATCCAGGTTTTGTGTAGAAGGGATTTCATGCCAAGGGTTGTCGTTAGGGTCATCAATCAAAAAGTCTTATGCCCATTGTAGCAAGGAAGGGAAAAAATAGCGCCTCCAAACCGTGAGAAGGGGTAACCTGGGCGAAACAACGCTCGACGCTTTGCCCCAATAATTCCCTTTGTATAATAAGGCTATTGACGTTCAAGCCCACTCACTATGTTAACTACGACTGATTCGATCCACGCTAAAACTGGTTACTTC
>CAMYAA010000095.1 GCA_947253615.1 uncultured Sutterellaceae bacterium | reverse complement strand
ATCTACACACTGCATATCGTCGGCAGCGTCAGATGTGTATAAGAGACAGGTCTATGGATGTTGGTGGCGGCCTTTTTATTTGCCACCATGGCGGCCTTTACCAAAGCTGGCGCGCGCGATTTCGGCGTAATGGAACTCGTCTTTTACCGCTCTATTTTTGGTGTGATCACTATCTTCTTATGGACGTGGTTTAAAGGCTTTACCGTTAAAACCCCCTTGGTCACCGCCCACTTAAAACGCAGTTTCTTAGGGACCATGGGGTTAACCATCTGGTTTTTCGCCATTGCTAGCCTTCCCCTCGGGACGGCCATGACGCTCAACTACACGAGCCCCATCTTTATTGCCGCCATGCTCACTGGCTGGGCCCTCTATAAACATAAGCCTATTCGTAAACTCTTAATTTTGGCCATTTTCTTTGGCTTCTTCGGCGTAACGTTGGTCTTAAAACCGTCGTTGAGTCACGGGCAAGAAATCGCCGCTTTAATTGGCTTGAGTTCAGGGATGTTTGCGGCCTTAGCTTATTTACAAGTCAAAGAACTCTCGAAGATGAAAGAGCCCGAATGGCGTATCGTCTTTTACTTCACCTGTTTCGGAACCGTTTGGGGCTTTATCTGGCAATGGATTCTTGAAGGCCATATGACCCCGTTGACGATGCAAAACATTCCGGTCCTCTTTGGGATTGCCATTAGCGGAACCTTGGCCCAATTGTCCATGACCCGATCCTGGGGTGGCGATACCCTCTTAACAAGTGCCTTCCAATACTCTGGCATTATCTTTGCGGCCTTGATTGGGTTGGTGGTCTTTGGTGAACCTATCGGCTTACAGAGCGCCATCGGGATTGGCATTATCTTGATCTCGGGCGTGGTCGCAAGCTTACTGAGTAAACCTGGGAAAGCGCCCAAAGAAGAATAAGTGCGCCCCACTAACCGCTAACACTAACGATCCTCGCCCAAAAGCCCACCCGGTTTTTGGGCGACGCTTTTAAAGGGGGTAGGCCCCCTCCTTTCCCACAAAATTTCCGTCCGAAAAATTATCGAACCCTCCCTCGTACGGAGGGGTAAAGGTCCCTTTTCGTCCCTCATTTTGTGTCTGAACTCTACCAAAATTTTGCCTAATTGAGGGACAAATCTTCGGGTTTGTCCGAACAATTTGGAAAATAAGGATTTAACCCTAAGGGGTTTTCCTACTATAAATATTACCTATGGGTAGTATTTCCCCTCTAAAGAAAGTGCCTATTTTGCTTCGCTTCACGTCAAAAAAACGCAAAAATCCCATAAAAATGCCTGATCTGGAGGGTTATCCCTTAGTTAAATGTAAAGATGATGCTTTTACAATCTGTTTGGTAAAGAAATTGATGCATCTAAACAATACTAACAATTGCATCGTGCCGAAGAAGTTGTTCTCGCAATTTCGAGGCGATTTCGCTATTCACTTTCATTTTTCACTTTCACTTTTAACCACTTAACCACTTGGGGCGGAGAATGACCCACAAATCCAAAATCAACTTAGCCTGGCAAATGATGATTGGTCTTGCCGTTGGTGTCCTCGTGGGCGCCATCGTCGATTCCCAATTTGCCACGACGTGGTTACAACCACTTGGACAGCTCTTTATTCGATTGATTCGAATGGTTGTCGTGCCTTTAGTCATTGCCACCATTATTGCGGGTGCTGCAGGGATTAGTGACACCAGCAAACTTGGTCGTGTCGCCTTAAAGGTTTTAATCATTTACGCAATTACGACGGCGATTGCCGTGGCTTTCGGCTTAATCTTTGCCGAATGGATCCACCCGGGTATGGGCTTGGACCTTTCCAAAGAAGGTTTGAAAGTTAAAGACGTGGTTGCTCCTCCGTTAGTTCAAACGTTGTTGAACATCGTTCCGATCAACCCGATGGAAGCCATGGCTAAGGGCAGCATGCTCCAGCTCATCTTCTTCGCGGTGATCTTTGGCTTCGGTTTATCGAGCTTAGGTGAACGTGGCAAGCCGGTGTTGCGCTTCTTCGAAATCGTCGGTGACACGATGATTCGTGTGACGCACATGGTCATGCTCTACGCTCCGATTGGGGTGTTTGGTTTGATCTCCTACACGGTCAGCCGTCATGGTCTCCAGGTCTTGTTACCGTTGGGCGCTTTAATCTTGTCGGCCTTCTTGGCGACGGTTGTTTTCGTGATCGTTTGCTTGTTACCGATGGTTCGTTTCATCGGCGGCATCAAGATCAAGGACTTCATCAAGGGTGTCTTCGAACCGTGGTTGGTGGCTTTCACGACCTGCTCCTCGGCCGCTGCTTTACCGACCAACTTAGACGCTGCTCGTAAGTTAGGCGCCACCAAGAGTATCGCTTCCTTCTCGATTCCTTTGGGTAACACCATCAACATGAATGGTACGGCCATTTACATGGGTGTTTGCGCAATCTTCGCTGCTGAAGTCTTCGGCTTGAACCTCTCCATGGCTGATCAGTTAACGATCGTGTTAATGGGTGTGTTAGCGGCTGTGGGTACGGCCGGTGTGCCAGGTGCTGGTTTAATCATGACAACAATCATCTTCACGCAAGTCGGTATTCCTTTAGAAGCCGTTGCTTTGATCGCTGGGGTTGACCGTATTCTCGACATGATCCGTACGTCCATCAACGTCGTTGGCGACGCTGCCGCGGCTGTGACGGTGACGAAACTTGAAGGTGACTTAGGTAAGGATCCTTACAATCCTGATGAAGCGTTCTAATTAGTTTTAGAGCGTGATTCAAAGAGGACGAGTGGTTTTAGCCATTCGTCCTTTTTTTGTTCCCCATGGATTTTGCCTCGAGACGCACGTGTGTCGCTATGGTTAAAAAATTGGCCCTTAGCGCGTTTACAAAGGGACAATAAAGAACCCCTTTCCACCTTCCCCTACGTGTTTATGAGGGCCGTATGGCGCTGCCATGGGGCCTATATTGGGGCTATAGCAAGGTTAGATCACCCCCTAGGGCAACGCCCTGGTCTATGGCAATGAACGGTGCACGCTTCTTCGTTAACGATGAGGCGAGGTGCCCCAACGCAGCTCGTGAGCGCACCCCAGGCCACAGGGAACGTTCATCCCCACGTTCGTGGCGTCACACTTTCCCGATTCGTCCGAGAAAAAAAGAAAAAGTGAGCAGACTCACATCCACTCACTTTCTCAAAAAAAGTCGTCTCTTCAAATTAAGGCGTCTTTTTGGCTTTCTTGATCAAAGCGTCGCACGCCCCATCAAGATTTTTAGCCTTCTCTTCCATGGGGGAATCAAAATGAATGCGTTCCGCATCCAACCCAATCCCTTCAAAAGCTCCACGCGTCACACGACCTAAAAGCTTGACCTTGCATCCCTTATACGGAGTATGCCCGGCCAACATTTCCATCGGCACTAAGACCGTAATCTCGCCCGTTTCGTCTTTGACTTTCACTACCCCGGGTTCGGGATACGCCTCAACGACACCTTCGATTTCACAATACTCAGCACCCGTCGCATGTTTCTGCGCATCAGCGATCGTGACAAAGCTCACCGAATTGTGATTAGCTGTCACTTCCGCTTGAGCCTCACCCATCAAAAAAAGGCCCATCAGACTAAGCATAAGCCATGACATACGCATCATTAGAACTCCTAGCTAAAGGTTTGCACGCCTTTGAACTATTTTCTAATGTTTTTTTAGCGCTCGCTATATCTGTAGGGAAAGTCCCATTGGAGGTTTGACGTAGGTAATGTTCTTGAATATCCTGTTATCGTTACTAACACGGAGCTACCCATGCTGACTAAAAATTCCTTTGTACGCCTACTGTTGAGCGGAGGCTTACTCATTGCCCTCACCGCGTGTCAAAGTACCCCGACTTTGACGGCCGCCTCCTTGGCAGGGAAAAACCTAATGTGGCAAGACGGTGCCAACGAACATTGCGAAATTCCGCCAAGCATCCATTTCGCAGCTGACGGTCGCGTCTCGGGGGATGCCGGTTGCAATCGTTTATTAGGCTCTTATGAACAAAAAGGCGCTCAATTAGACCTCTCGCACTTGGGCAGTACCAAGCGTCTTTGTGGTCCGAAGTTGATGGAAGTCGAAAACGCGTTCTTAAATCACTTGAGCAAAACCCGCTATGCCGTCGCTAAGGGCGATAACGTGATTCTGTTGGACGAAAACAAAAAGCCCTTGATCACCCTCGTTCCCGAACGTTTAGGCGCCTGCGACTAAAGTTCGCTTGAACCTCGGCCACAAAAAACCTTCATCCTCGTGAATGCGCATGACGCTCGGACGGATGAAGGTTTTGCTTTTTTGGGGTTAGGCCCCAAAGTTTAGTGAGCAGCTTCCCAATTCTTGGCAATGCCCACTTCAGCAATCAACGGCACACTCAACGAAGCCGCCTGACTCATGAGTTCAGGAATCTTCGTGCGCATCAATTCCACTTCCGCTTCGGGCACTTCCAAAATGAGTTCGTCATGAATTTGAAGAATCATCTTGGACTGATAACCCCCTTCTTCTAAGAAGCGATTCACCGCAAGCATCGCCCGCTTAATCAAGTCCGCGGCCGTCCCTTGCATTGGTGCGTTAATCGCCGCACGTTCGGCAGCTTGCTGCACCATCATGCTCGGATTGTTGATATCAGGGAGGTATAAACGACGTCCAAACACCGTTTCCACATACCCTTCTTCCTTGGCCTTAAAGCGTGTTGTATCCATATAGCGCTTCACCCCTGGATAGCGCGCAAAATACTGATCGATATAGTGCTTGGCCTGATCGCGACTCACGCCTAAGTTCTGAGCCAACCCAAATTGACTCATCCCGTAAATCAACCCAAAGTTAATCACCTTGGCCATACGACGCTGGTCCGAACTCACCTCATCGGTCGTGACGCCAAACACTTCGGCAGCCGTTGCACGGTGAATGTCCTTCCCTTCCGCAAAGGCCTTTAAGAGCCCTGGGTCTTCAGACAAATGCGCCATAATGCGCAATTCAATTTGCGAATAGTCTGCCGACAAAATCATCGAGCCTTCCGGGGCCACAAACGCTTCACGAATGCGACGCCCTTCTGGGGTACGCACCGGAATGTTTTGTAAGTTTGGTTCCGAACTCGTTAAACGCCCCGTCACGGCCGTCATCTGACCAAAGGTCGTATGAATACGTCCGTCAACTTTATCCATTTCTTTGGGTAAAGCGTCCAAATACGTGCTCTTTAATTTCGAGTACGAACGCACGTCCAAAATGATCTTGGGGAGCGGATAATCGAGCGCCAATTCCGTCAAGACTTCTTCATTGGTCGAAGGAGCCCCCGACGCGGTCTTTTTCTTCACGGGCAAGCCCAATTTCGTAAAGAGCACTTCGCTCAATTGTTTGGGACTCGCCAAATTGAATTCTTCCCCGGCGAGTTCATAGGCTTGCGCCGTTAACTCGTCGAGCTTGGCCTTTAATTCATTCGATTGGGTTTTCAGTAACGCCTTGTCCACCAAGACGCCACGGTTTTCCATGCCATAGAGC
>CAMYAA010000094.1 GCA_947253615.1 uncultured Sutterellaceae bacterium | reverse complement strand
GATCTACACACTGCATATCGTCGGCAGCGTCAGATGTGTATAAGAGACAGGCGGAAGGGGTGGGCCTTCCGCTTTCGTCATGATGCGTTTAGTTAAGGTATTAGACCATTAACAAAGCACATAAGATCACGGCGACGATACAGGGGATCGCGGTACGCTTGATCACTTGGATCGGATCAACCATAGCAATACCCGAGACCACGATGGCAGCGCCAGCCAACGGGGACATCGTACGACCTAAAGCGCCCGACAAGAAGGCGATACCGCCTAAGCCTTCGATGGTCATGCCAAATTCCTTGGCGTGCGGGGTCACGGTTTCGTTAAAGGCTAACGTAGCGGCGTCGCCCGAACCCGTAATCACACCCATGGCCCAAGGACCAATGGAAGCACCCCAACGAGCGATTTCGTTGGATTCTTTTAATAAATGCACTAACGCATCGATCAAACCTGCGGACTTCAAACCAGCAGCAAACACGCCAGCGGCGATGATGATACCCATCACGTCAGCGTAGGACTTGCCCATCCCGTTGAAGAATTCCTTCGTAATCGTGGAAGGATTCGTCCAGGTGATGACTAAGGCGACTAAAGCACCGATCACCATAGCGGGGGCCACACCCATCTTGAGGGCGGGAACGACCGTGTTACCTAAAAGTAAGAGAACGATCGGAACGAGCGGAACGATAGCCATCAAAGGATTGGGCTTGAAGGCAACGTCTTCTTCCTTGCTCTGCATGCTCATGTCACGCGCTTCCGTGCCAGCCTTGTGGTCACGCATGATGAAGCAAACGATCAATAAGCCGATCATCACCACGGCACCGCACATGAAGGAGAACGGAGCGTGGAACTTGATGAAGTCCATGACTTCGATGTTGGCCATGTTAGCAACCATCGAGTTGTGGGACGTACCCGGCGAGAGATAGGAACCAATCGTACCGGCTAACACCGCAGCAGCGGCAGCCGCGGGACGAATGCCAGCGCGAAGCATCACCGGAATCAACGTGGAACCCACCGCAGCAGCACAACCAGCGGCGGAAGGAATCGCGATATTGATGAAGAACGTTAAAGCCGTGCAAATCGGGATTAAGAAAATGCCTAAACCACGGATTGGGCTAGCTAAGTAGTGAACGAGAGCGCGGTCACACTTGGTGTAGCCAGCGACGAAGGCAAAACCCATCGACGAACAGATCGCTGCGATGAGCGAGGCTTTGGTCATGCTCTTTTCAAAGGCTTTAAGACCAGACATCGGATCCATACTAACCGCACAGAGGAAAAGACCAGCGGCGATTAAGACCATACGGGTTTCAAGTCGCTTAACGAGGCCGACCACTGCCAAAATAATGACAGCAATCGCAACCCAGGAGAGAATCGACATTTTGTTACTCCAGATTGTTGAGTGGGGAGGCTCGGAAGCATGAAAACATGCCACCAATATTGAAAGATCCTCTTAGTATGCCCAAGATCTGCTGTCTTGTACTTAATGAGTTTTACCTAAAAAAGGGTATAAAGCACTCTAAAAATTCGTTCATAAAAACTAGCCCTGAAATAAGACTTCTGAAACGCCTTGTTACACTAAGAAAAAGAGCAGAGGTCTTGATGAACTCTGCTCCTATTAAGGGTTTTTACGAAAAAAGGGGGTATTACCCTATATACGGGATGCTTTTTGTGGCTTAGCTACGACGAGAAGCGTCTTTGTCCGATGGCGGATCAATTTTCGAGGGGACTTCGAGCTCCTCTTCGCTCGACTTCATCCAAGCTTTGAGCATGGCCAAGCCTAAGGCCAAAAGTACGGGGCCGAGAATTAAACCGAGGAACCCAAAAGCGATGACCCCACCAAAGACGCCCAAAAAGATAAGCGAGATGGGTAAGGGGGTACCGCGAGAGATGAGGATTGGTTTAATGAAGTTATCCACGCTACTCACGGCTAAAAGGCCCCAGAGTGCGAGGAAGACGGCCATACCGACTTCGCCCGTGGAGTAAAGCCACAAACTCGCCGGAATCCAAACGAGCGGGGGTCCCACGGGGACGATCGAGAGTAAGGTCACTAAGGCCGAGAGGACGATGGGGCGCGGCACGCCCGTGATATAAAAGCCAATCCCGGCGACAATCCCTTGTGCGATGGCGGTCCCGATCAATCCGAAGATTACGGAACGGGTGGTATTCACGAGGATGTTGCTAAATTCCTGTGAGAGATTACCACTCAAGCGATGAATAATTTCGCGAGCGCGTTCAGCAAACCACGGACCATCACGATAAAAGAAAAAGACGATAAAGCTCACGAGGGCGATTTGAATTAAGCCCTGACTCACGTTCAAGGTCGTATTCAGAATCCACGCACTCATGGGTTCGATAAGCTTTTTAACGGTGGGAGCGAGGTTCGCCATATCCAAGCTCACGAGATGCTGGCTTTCAAGCCAGGGCCCGAGATATGGAATACTGACCACCCAATCTGGCAGCGCAAACCCGGAGTTGATCCAATCGCGAACCCAGTGGATCGCGGCGGGAATGCGCTGAGCCAGTGCGAGAATCGCTAGGCTAATCGGGATCATAATAAGGATCACGATGGCACTGACCATGATGACGGCAGGCAAGGTCGTGCGATTACCCGTCCAAACTCGCAACTTCGTATAAAAAGGCCAAGTGACCACGGCCAAGATGGCCGAGATAATGATTGCCGTGAAGAAGGGATGCAATACAAAGTAAATCCCGATCGTCACGATCACGGCCACCAAAATGCGAAGGATCAAGTTGATATTCGTTTCGAAATTCAACCAACCTTGGCGCTCAGAAGGCTTTTGGGTGGGTTCAGTCATAGGCGGCTATCCTCGAGCGAGGGGTTATTGATTGATCGGAAAACCCGTCTGGTCATAAACGTTAGGGTCGGGCTGATAGCACCCGTTTAACTGAATATGACTCATCGCTGTACAGATGGCATCCACCACGGCTTCACGCGAGAAGCTCTTACGCCACATTAAGATAACGCGGCGGCTAGGCGCCGGGTTCTTAAAGGGAAGAATCTTCAAGTTGGAGTTGTTGTTATTGGCCAAGAACGGGACCGAGGAGGCCGGTAAAACCGTAATGCCTAAGCCCTGGATGACCATGTGACTAATGGTCTGCAAGCTCGAACCTTCCACCGTGTGACGAACTTCGGCGTAATTGTTCGAAGGACGCATCAAGTCCGGACAGAAGTCCAAGATTTGATCGCGGAAGCAGTGCCCAGCCCCTAAGAGCAACATCGTCTGGTCACGTAATTCGTTTTCGCCAATGTAGCTGCGGTTGACCCACGGATGGTGAGAGGGCACCGCCACGACGAAGTCTTCTTGATAGAGCACGCGCGTATTCATCGCGGGATCTTGAAGCGTATCGGCAATAATTAAAACGTCGAGCTGACCCGAGCGTAATTTCTGAACCAATTCGTTGGTGAAGCCTTCCGTGATGTACAAGGGCATCTTCGGGGTTTCAACCATCATTTCTTGCACTAAGCGCGGTAAGAGGTACGGCGCAATCGTGTAAATGACCCCAAGGCGTAAGGGTGCGCCTAACGGATCTCTGCCTTCTTGGGCGATTTCCGTGATGTGCTTGGCTTCCATTAAAACCTTGTTGGCCTGTTCAACCACCTTGTTGCCAATCGGGGTTAAGCCGACATCGTTGGAACGACGTTCAAAAAGCTTGACGCCCAATTCTTCTTCGAGCTTGCGAATAGCAACGGACAAAGAAGGTTGGCTCACCTGACAAGCCGTAGCGGCGCGTCCAAAGTGACGTTCGCGAGCTACAGCGACAATGTAGCGAAGTTCTGTTAGTGTCATAGTTTCACAAGGACTTTACGACCTGATAAACCGTCATTCGTAAAGTCTCCGTTAAAAGTTAAAAACAATTGAACACTAAGCACCGATAAAATCGGACTTAGGCTCAAACCAATGTTGTGCAAATAATCGCGCGCTCTCGGGATCTTCCCGGAGCCAGCGTTGGGCCTCTGCACGGGCTAAATTCAATAAGTCGTTGTGCTCTTCGAGCGAGGCAAAACGTAAGAGGGGCATCCCCGACTGGCGTTCGCCTAAAAATTCCCCTGGGCCTCGAATGGATAAATCCACACGAGCGATTTCAAAGCCGTCGGTGTTATAGCGAATGGCTTTGAGGCGCTCTTTCCCGTTATCGGACAAGGCGGGATCAAAGAGCAATAAGCATAAACTCGCCGCACTGCCTCGACCCACACGCCCTCGGAGCTGATGGAGCTGCGCTAGGCCAAAACGTTCGGCGTGTTCAATCACCATACACGTCGCGTTAGGGACGTCCACCCCCACTTCAATCACCGTCGTGGAGACGAGCAATTGGATTTTCCCTTGAATAAAGGCTTGCATAATGGCATCGCGCTCTTCATTCTTGAGTTGACCATGCACTAATCCCACCGACAAATGGGGCATCGTCGCTTTAATCCACTCATAGCACTGCGTGGCCGCCTGCAAGTCCATCTTTTCGCTCTCTTCAATGAGCGGGCACACCCAATAGACTTGTTGGCCTTTTTGGAAAATGCTCTCGAGCGTTCGGAGCACTTCTTCACGGCGCTCTAAGGAGACTAAACGCGTCTCGATCGGCGAGCGCCCCGGCGGGAGTTCATCAATCACGGACAAATCAATGTCAGCGAGATAGCTCATCGCTAAGGTTCGCGGAATCGGAGTCGCCGTCATCATTAATAAATGCGGTACCAACCCTTCGGCCGTTTTCATTTTGCGTAACGATAAACGCTGCGCCACCCCAAAGCGGTGCTGTTCGTCCACAATCGCGAGGCCCAAATGCGGCAAAGACACACTCTTTTGAATTAAGGCATGGGTGCCAATCGCTAAGAGCGCTTCGCCTTGGGCTAGTCGTTCAATGAGGGCGTTCTTTTCCGAGGCCTTCATCGAGCCCGATAAATAAAGAACCTCCACCCCCAAGGGCTTTAACCACTCGGAGAGCTTGTGGTAGTGCTGCTCGGCCAAGATTTCCGTCGGGGCCATTAAGCAGACTTGATAACCTTGCGCCAAGGTGTGTAACGCGCAGAGCGCTGCCACCACCGTTTTGCCGCACCCCACGTCACCTTGAATCAAGCGATGCATGGGGTTGCCTTGCAAAAGGTCGAGTTTCACTTCGTCAATCACCCGCTTTTGAGCGTTGGTTAATTGAAACGGTAAAACCTCCTGGATAAAGCGAGTTTCAAGTGCACTCACCCCCGTGGGAATCGTCGGCGCTTTTTTCTGACTCAAGAGCGTGCGCACATCGCGTAACGTAATTTGTTGAGCGAGCAGTTCGTCAAAAATTAAACGCTTCCAGGCCGGGTGCTGGTGCGACTCGAGCGACTCAATGGAGGTGCCTCGCGGCGGCCAATGTAACGTCGTTAATGCGTCTTGTAAATTAGGCCACCCGAGCTGACGGGTTAAGGCCTCGTTCACGTGGTCATGCAAATTGACGTTTTCCATGGCCACTTTAATACGCTTACGTAACGTCACTTGGGAGACGTTTTCACCCGCGGGATAAATCGGGGTTAATCGGTC
>CAMYAA010000093.1 GCA_947253615.1 uncultured Sutterellaceae bacterium | reverse complement strand
CGTAACGGGGCCTTGGCCGGGATGGTCGTTGGTGCCATTACCGTGTTGGTCTGGAACCATTATGCCTGGTGGGGTCTGTACGAAATCGTGCCGGGCTTTGTGCTCGCGACCCTCGCCATTGTTGTCTTTAGTCTCTTAGACAAGAAGCCCTCCGAGCACTTACAAAAGACCTTCGGCGAAGTGGTTGAACTCGTGCACGAACGCACCTAAACCTCAAACACTTCTCTGTGTGGGGGGAAGGCTCTCGCTTAACGCCTCCTCTTTAACGAAAAAGGACCGTCAACGACAAAGGTTGATTCGGTCCTTTTTTGCGTTAAGGCGTCAGTGCCTTATTTGGCGCTTGGCGTTTTCGTCGCTTGAGCGGGGTTTTTCATATCGTCAGGGACGTTAGCTTTACCCGTGCGAAGGTTCTTCCCATCGGTATCCACGTGAGGACGATTATGGTCATCTAACGGTTCCACAATGGTGATTTCCTTATCCCCGAAGAGGAGGTCAGGACGCGTCGTGGACAAAATCCCTTCGTCGGGGGCCCCTGCGCTCTGAAGCGCGCAAAAGAGCATCGTTTCCTTACCGTAGGGCATGACGTTAAATCCCTTTTCGGCCACGCCCATGTCCGGCACGCGACGATCGGCAGGACGCTTAAAGCTTTCCCAAACGGGAGCGCCCACTTTACGATTCACGAGCGGCAACGCGGCACGTTGATGATTGATATCCAACACGTCCCAGTTTTGCTTTAACTTCGTCAAGGTCGTTTCGAAATCGTCCTTCACCAACAAGCCCCAGAAATAGCTGTGCATTTCGGGCATACCAAAGTAACGTAAGACGGAGTCATTAAACACGGCGCCCGTCACGGTCAACCCATCAATCGATAAGGGCTTATCGAATTTGATCACATCGAGGGGATGATGAGCGATTTTGAAATAGGCCTGATCTTTATTTTGAACTTTTAACGCCTCAGGAATGCGCTTTTCTTGGGCTAAGGCTTGAAAGTACGTCGCGTCGCATTTCATTAAAGCCTGCACAATATTGGGTTGTTCCGCGGCGTGGGCGGGGGAAGTCAAAAGGGATAACGCCAACGTCGTGGCGCCCAGTAAGGTCGTAAGCTTGGTCACTTTCTTGCTCCCGGATTTCTCTGCGCGAGAAATCGTCGTTTTAAGGTCAACGCCTCACTACTCTGAGGCTTGGTGAGTATTGTCGCAAACTTTGTTTTCTCGAGTCTTAACGGTGAGCGCGTGGGCCCTTAGGGCTTACACGCAGGCAGAGTTCTCGTGCCCTCCCCAATAAACGAAAGGGAGAGCCACTCAAACTCTCCCTTCCTCACGCCGCACACCCTCTCAAGGTCCATCCAGGCCCTACCCACCTAGGGCCCGTCTTTCTCCAGAGAGAAGAGGCATGCTCGACTTAGTTCGCTAGCTTTTCCACATCAAAGTGAATGACGCCATCCTTAGCGGAGACTTTCACTGTATCCGTGGGAGCGGCCTTGCCTTCTAACAAGAGGCGAGCCAAGCCGTTTTCAAGATGTTCTTGAACCGCACGCTTCAAAGGACGTGCCCCGAAGTGAGGATCAAAGCCCACCTTGGCGATTTCATCCAAGGCCGAATCTTCGACCTTGAGTTCGATACCTTGCGCTAACACACGATCGGCCAAGCGATCGATTTGAATCTTCGCAATGCGACGAACCGCGTCTTGACCTAAGGCGTTAAAGACCACGATTTCATCAATACGGTTGATGAATTCCGGACGGAAGTGTTCTTTGACTTCGTCCATCACGGCCGCCTTCACCTTGTCATGACTTTCGCCAATCATCTCCTGGATTTCCTGAGCGCCGAGGTTACTCGTCATCACAATCACAGTGTTCTTAAAGTCCACCGTACGGCCCTGACCGTCGGTCATACGACCATCGTCGAGCACTTGCAGCAAGACGTTAAACACGTCCGGGTGCGCCTTTTCCACTTCGTCCAAAAGGATCACGGCATAAGGTTTACGACGCACAGCTTCGGTTAAATAACCGCCTTCTTCGTAACCGACATACCCCGGAGGCGCCCCCATCAAACGCGCGACACTGTGCTTTTCCATAAATTCGCTCATGTCGATACGGACCATTGCATCTTCCGTATCAAACAAGAACTGTGCAAGTGCCTTCGTTAATTCGGTCTTCCCAACGCCCGTGGGCCCTAAGAAGAGGAAGCTACCGTAAGGACGGTTCGGATCGGACAAGCCCGCACGCGAGCGCAAAATCGTTTCGGCCACGCGTTTGACGGCTTCTTCCTGGCCGACCACGCGTTTTTCGAGCGCTTCGCCCATATGTAAGAGCTTCTGACGTTCGCCTTCCATCATCTTCGAAACGGGAATCCCAGTCGCGCGAGAGACGACTTCAGCAATTTCTTCGGCCCCCACACTCGTACGTAAAAGGGTCGGACGACCATGCCCGTTTTCTTCAGCGGCTTCGGCCTTCTTCAAGCGTTCTTCGAGTTTCGGTAAGACTGCGTACTGCAATTCCGCGAGCTTATCGTACTGTGCTTTACGACGATATTCGTCCATCTGACGACGGACTTGATCGATTTCGTCACGCACGCTCTTGGCGCCTAAGGCTTCACTCTTTTCTTTCTTCCAGACTTCTTCAAGATCGGCGTATTCGCGACTTAAACGTTCGATTTCTTCTTCAATGGCTTCTAAGCGCTTCTTCGAAGCATCGTCCGTTTCTTTTTTCATCGCTTCACGTTCGATCTTTAACTGGATCAAACGACGATCGAGCTTGTCGAGTGCTTCAGGCTTGGAGTCGATTTCCATCTTCACACGCGCCGCCGCTTCGTCGATCAAGTCAATAGCCTTGTCTGGTAAGAAACGATCGGTGATGTAGCGCTGAGACAATTCGGCCGCCGCCACAATGGCCGGGTCCGTAATTTCCACGCCATGATGGACTTCGTAGCGTTCTTGTAAGCCACGCAAAATCGCAATGGTATCTTCCACACTGGGTTCGTCCACCATCACTTTTTGGAAACGACGTTCAAGGGCCGCATCCTTTTCGACGTACTTACGATACTCGTCGAGCGTCGTCGCGCCAATCACATGGAGTTCACCACGGGAGAGCGCGGGTTTGAGCATATTGCCCGCATCCATCGAACCTTCAGTCTTACCGGCGCCCACCATCGTATGGATTTCGTCGATAAAGAGAATGATCTGACCGTTTTGGTCCGTGATTTCCTTCAATAAGTTTTTGAGACGTTCTTCGAATTCACCACGGAATTTAGCCCCGGCAATCAAGCCCGCCATATCGAGCGACAAAACTCGTTTGCCACGCAAAGAGTCAGGCACTTCGTTGTTCACAATACGTTGAGCCAACCCTTCAACCACGGCGGTTTTACCCACGCCGGGTTCCCCAATTAAAACGGGGTTATTCTTGCTACGACGTTGCAAAATCTGCATCGTACGACGAATTTCGTCGTCACGGCCGATCACCGGATCGAGCTTACCCAAACGGGCACGTTCCGTTAAGTCGACGGTGTACTTCTTAATGGCTTCACGTTGGCTTTCCGCATCGGGATTGTCCGCCGTGGCCGAGCCACGCACCGCTTGAATCGTCTTTTCCACGGTGTTGAGTTCTAACCCGCATTCGCGAGCAATACGCCCCGCCTCGCCCTTTTCTTCCGCTAAGGCCAATAAAAGCATTTCCGTGGAGATGTATTCGTCACCGCGCTTCATCGCGGCCTTTTCCGTGAGATTTAATAAGCTGATTAAATCACGCGAAATTTGCACATCGCCCCCGTTACCACTCACTTTGGGCAAACGATCAATGGCTTCTTTCAAATCACGTTTGAAGCGCGCGACATTCACGCCCGCGCGTTCCAAAATACTACGGCACACGCCGTCACTGTCTTCCACTGCCGCCAAAGCCAAATGCACCGGTTCAATGTAAGCATTGTCGTTAGCCAACGCTAACGATTGAGCCGCACCCAATGCTTCTTGGAATTTGGTGGTTAATTTATCTTGACGCATATTATTAGTCTCCTTTCATCACCCGCAGATCTCTTCTGCCAAGGGTGGAGTGCCTTGGTACGGCACTCTGTGTTAATGGATATATGGGTACAAAAGCTCAAAAACCAAGAGGGCTTGACCACGCAATTGCTACAAAATATTTTCTTTTTTAGGGGGTGAGATTGCCAGGAGATGCCCGCTCTAGCCCTAGCCCCATCGGAGCGTTTACGCACTAGCCCAAGGCGCACGGGCTTTAAAGGGGACTAAAAAATCAGGGAACTCCGCCCGCGCCCAAGGCCCCCTCGGGGTTTATCGCGAAATGTCCAAGGCCCGAGAACGCTCAAAGCGCTACGCAAACCCATATATAATCAAGAGATCAATAACAAACAGGAGCTCAAGCCTAGCGGCTCATGAGCTCTTTCGTTAATTTCGGAGAGAACATGGCAAATACCAAAGTCATCAGCCTCGGTGGCGTTGTGATTGTGTTAGGCGCAGCCTATTTAGGGCTCGTCTACCAAGAAGGCAAGGTCTTTGATCAAGAAGTCAAGCATTTTGAATCGCAAGTGAACACGATGGCCAAAGGGGAATTCCTTCGCGTCAACGTGAGCAATCCTCATTTCTTTGGGCGTGATGTGTCCATTGACGTTTATGACGGTCAAAAGCTCGCCCTCCAATGGAAGGGCTCCACGAGCTTTGGGTTAAACATCAACACGCAATTGTCCTTGGATCCTAAGAGCTCAAGCCTAGCGGCTCATGAGCTCTTTCGTTAATTTCGGAGAGAACATGGCAAATACCAAAGTCATCAGCCTCGGTGGCGTTGTGATTGTGTTAGGCGCAGCCTATTTAGGGCTCGTCTACCAAGAAGGCAAGGTCTTTGATCAAGAAGTCAAGCATTTTGAATCGCAAGTGAACACGATGGCCAAAGGGGAATTCCTTCGCGTCAACGTGAGCAATCCTCATTTCTTTGGGCGTGATGTGTCCATTGACGTTTATGACGGTCAAAAGCTCGCCCTCCAATGGAAGGGCTCCACGAGCTTTGGGTTAAACATCAACACGCAATTGTCCTTGGATCCTAAGAGCCCCTTATTGGCGGAACTCCAACGTGGGTTACAGCAACCCGTCGAAGTGAAGGACCAAGTGCGTTTCACCTCGAGCGTCTTTAGTAAAGACCTCGCGATCGATTGGACGCTCAACCCCATCGACATCAATGAACCCTCGGGTCATATGCAAATCGGCAAGCTCACCTGGAAGTCCGTCGTGAATACCGATACGAACTTGGTGACGAAGTCGGATTTAACGCTCGACAAGCTCAGCATGGAAACCCCTTCGAAGGAAAAAATCGCCTCGGGCCCCATTTCGCTCAAGAGCACCGATACCACGTTGACCTTAACGGCGAAGGATTTACTCGCACGTCAAGGCCCACAAATCGCGAGCTTGGCGGACTTTACCTTTAACTCCAAGATCAAGTTCTTGGATAAGAATAAGGAAAATGCGCGTCTTGAAACCGTGACGCTGTCTCTTATACACATCTGACGCTGCCGACGATATGCAGTGTGTA
>CAMYAA010000092.1 GCA_947253615.1 uncultured Sutterellaceae bacterium | reverse complement strand
TTCAACAACCCTTCGGCTGCCCCTAAATACATCGACCCACGGAAAAACGCAATCGAGGGCATCTTACGAACACCATAGCGACCCGCTAAGGCACGCGCCTTCATCGGATGTACCAAATAACACCCCGAGAGTAATTGCTCAATCGACTTCTTGAGTTCGGGCGCAATCACCGCAATGTCCAACGACTCTTTCATACGATTGGGATCGTCAGCAATCACCACCATCTTTAACCCGCCCTCAGCGAGCATCGCGTCAAAGTCGGTGTCCGTAATTAACGTAAATCCACCCTCGTCCATCATGCGACGGAAAATCGGATGCTTTTCAAAATCAATCTTGACTAAATCAAACTTGCCCATGAAGGGACTCCTAAAAAATTCTGCGCGCTAGAGCACTTTCTTACCGACCATCGCCTGTAAATGCGCGGGTAACTCGGGCTCACCCGAGCCTAAGTTATCCATGCCATAGTCGATTGTCTCTTGCGTAGCGGTGCCTTCAAGCACCATCGCTAACGAGGTCAACGCCTTTTCAATCCCCGGCACTTCGGAAGGATCCGCTTTACGAATCGCTTGATGACGGAAAATCAATAAAATGTCCCCCGGCGTGGTCTCGCCCACTAACGAGGTGTCTACTTCTCGACGTTCACCTTGACGTTCAACCGTCGCTTTGAAAGTTTCACTTTCAACCACGGTCCAAGGAATCGCAATACACATTCTTAATTTCCAACCTTAACTACGCATCGGAGGAACATTCGGGTCATGCATTTCTTGACCCTTTTCACGAACCATAAAACGTTCGTCACCATCACGACAGGCTTCGTCTTCACTCGGACGCTGACCCACGTAATTGTCTTCTTCCACACAACTGGCCATTAAAGGTTCGGGCTCTTCCCCTTCAGGACGCTTTTCAACGGGGAAGCCCCAATCGGCTAATTCTGCCGCGGCTAATTCCACCGCCTTGGGTAAAACCGCTTGTAACGTCGGGGTTAAACCACCACCGTAGTCGTCGAGCACATCGGGCTGAACCCCAATGACGGTGATCTTTTCAAACTCATGCCCTAAGAGCATAGCCGTGGCTAACATATCGTTAAAGCCCGTCTGATGCTGACTAATCTTCGTGGAGGACCAGACTTGAAGCTCATCTTCACGAAGCACTTTCATAAAGCCGGGCTTTTCTTTAAAGTCCACACAGTCCAACACCAACAGACGCTTAGCCGAGGTGATGTAGTTCGTTAAGTAAAGCCCTAACGTCCCACCATCAACAACTTCCACATCGGGTCGATCACGGTAAATGCGATGGAAATGCTCCACACAACGGGGACCAAAACCTTCATCGGCCCAAAGAATATTGCCAATGCCTAAAAGTAACACTTCCCAGCTAGGATCTTCTAATTGCACAATCATGTCCTCCAATCTTTGAGGGGTCTCATCTCAAATGTCGGCTTGACCTCATGGGGATCAATGCCTTTATCACGTCCTCTCACTATACAGCGGATTCTCTCGGAGCCAATCCTCCATGGGTTTAGTTTTAACCCTTAGTTAGAACTCCCCCAAAAGAACTAGGAAGGTGTAGTTTTTTAGCCTTTTGAGTCGTCCCTCTTGGGAAAAAATTTTCTCACTTTTCTTCTTAATGTCAAGTCCACCAAAGGATTGAGACAATCCTACCCAATGGGTAAAAAATTCGCACTTTTCACTTGACAGTGTGAAACTTTGTTAAATCGTAATAACTAAGTGCCCTTTTTTAAGGTGAAATTATCGAGGGCCATCCCGATTTTTATGAGTGCGGATCGTCGTCTAGAACGGATTAACCCTAAAGGGCCCTGTTACTGAGGGGCTTTCGTTTTAAGGAATACGTCTAAACTCACCTTGTTTTGCGTCATAAAAAATCGATCTTTCCCTTGGAAATGAAGGGGTAAACTTGGTGGGCTGAAGCGTTATCCCCTAAAATGAATAACGACTGAAGAAAACGCTTTCTTTTTGAGGGGGCGTTCTCTTTTTTTCGACGCTTTAAGGAGAGAACCATGTCTCACTATAAAATTCGCCCCTTGGCTTGGGCATTCACGGCCCTCTTAGCGGGATCCCTGGCCACGCAAGCCTGGGCTGATCGTACCGTCACGGACCAATTAGGTCGCCAAGTCACTTTACCGGATACCGTTAATCGTGTGGTCGTGCTTCAGCACCAATCCCTCGACATTCTGGTCCAATTAAATGCCAATGACAAAATTGTCGGGGTGCTCTCCTCCTGGAAAAAGCACTTGGGGCCGAACTTCGAACGCTTTATCCCCAAGATTGCAACGCTCCCGGAACCCGGTGACTTAACGAGCGTCAATATCGAAAGCTTGATTGCGGCCAAGCCCGACGTTGTCATCGTCACGAACTATGCCCCGCAAGACATGATTGCCAAAATCGAACAAGCCAAGATTCCGGTCGTGGCCATTTCGTTACGCGAATATGTGCCTGGGCAAGCGGACAAAGTCAATCCCTCGGTCAAAGACGAAGAACAAATGTATACGGTTGGGTTAAAGCAAGCCGTCACCCTCATAGGAGAGGTGGTCAATCGTTCTCACGAAGCGAAAGCTTTAAACGATTGGGTCTTTAGTCATCGTGCCAAAGTCTTAGCGTTTAAAAACCAATGGAAGGGGGCTCAGACCCGTACCTACGTCGCCAATCCTGACCTCTATACCTATGGCTCGGGGAAATTTGTGGGCGTCATGATGAATGACGTCAATGCCAACAACGTGGCTGCGAGCGCCATCAAGGGCTGGAAACAGGTCTCCATGGAACAAGTGCTCACCTGGAATCCGCAGGTCATCTTTGTGCAAAACCGCTTCCCGCAAGTCATTGAGGCCATTAAAAACGATCCGAAGTTTAAGCCCATTGACGCGATGAAAAATGACCACCTCTATTTAATGCCCGAATACGTGAAGGCCTGGGGCTATCCCACGCCCGAAGCCATGGGCTTAGGGGAATTGTGGTTAGGGAAGAAACTCTATCCCTCCCTCTACCAGCACTTCGATATGGACAAACTCGCCCAAGAGTACTATCAACGCTTTTACCGCGTGAGCTGGAAAGACTCTCCCAAGAGCGCCAAAGAGTAACCCCCTTGAGTCCCCTTGAAACGCTATGACCTCAAAGAGTACACGAGCTACCCTCGTTGGGCTTTTCCTTCTCCTTCTCATCACCTCGGTGGTGAGTTTAGGATTGGGCCACTATCACCTTACCTTCTCGGAGGTGATCTCTGCCCTCTTCACCCCCGAGCAAAGCCCCGCCATCCACGTGGATGTGGTGCGGCAAATTCGTTTGCCTCGCATTCTCGCCGCACTCTGCGCCGGTGGGGCTTTAGCGATGAGCGGCGCAGCGCTTCAAGGCCTCTTTAACAATCCACTCATTGGTCCCCACATCATTGGCGTCTCCTCGGGAGCCGCCTTTGGTGGGGTGCTCGCTATTCTGTGGGGCTTCACCACCCTTGAGCTCATGGGCGTCTCGCTGACCACTGGGCTACTGACCATGATGGTGGTCTTTGGGATTTCGCGCTTTTTTGGGAATCAATCCAAACTCATGGTCATTTTGGCGGGCATTATTCTCGCGGGGCTCTTCTCAGCCCTCATTAGTTTGATTGAATACACCGCGGATGCCGTGGACGTATTGCCCAATATTCTCTTTTGGCTCATGGGCAGCTTTTCCATGATCACTTGGGAGAAAGTGGGCTTTCTCGCCTTGGCCGTAGTCCCCGGGTCGCTCCTCTTATGGGCGCTCGGTTTTCGCCTTAATATTTTAAGTTTAGGGGATCAAGAAGCCCGCATCTTAGGGGAAAAAGTGGTGCTTTTGCGCTGGCTCTTTTTGGGCTTAACCGCGCTCCTATGCTCCGCACAAGTGAGTGTGAGCGGCGCTGTGGGCTGGATTGGGTTGGTCGTACCGCACATGGCCCGCGTACTTGTCGGCGTAGATCATCGGTCACTCTTGCCCACGTCGTTTTTGCTCGGTGCCATTTTGATGGTTGGGGTGGACGATTTGTCCCGCACCCTCATTGATGCCGAACTGCCCTTGGGGATTATTACGGCCCTCTTAGGCGCACCGATTTTTGCGTTGATTCTCTATCAATTCCGTCAGAGACTTGCCTCATGAGTGAAATGAATCCCATCTTTTCTTGTGAAGGCCTGACGTTTTCACACACCCGCACGGCGCTCTATGCGCCCCTCACGCTTCACATTGAAGCTGGAGAGACCCTCGCCCTTTTAGGACGAAACGGGGCGGGCAAAAGTACCTTTTTAAAAACACTCCTTGGGACGATTCCAGCGCTCTCTGGCCATATCACTCAGCCCAAGCCCTTAGGGTTTGTGGCGCAAGAAGTCCCCACGCAAATTTACTACAGCGTCTTTGATATGGTTTTGATGGGCCGAGCCGCCCATATTGGGCTCTTAAAAAAGCCCAGTGAACACGATCTCAAGGCCACGGAAAACGCCCTCCATACCTTGGGGATTTTGTCTTGGCGAGATCGTTCTTTTGCTGAACTCTCAGGGGGACAACGTCAACTCGTCATGATGGCAAGGGCGCTCGCCACTGGGGCCCCGATGCTCCTCTTAGACGAACCGATGTCCGCCCTCGATTGGTCGGCGCAAAATCGTGTGTTAGCCCTCATTGATCAACTCGCGCGTGAAGAAAATAAAACCATTATTTTCTCGACGCACGATCCTCTGCACGCAAGTTTAGTGGCGCAGAAAGTGCTCTTACTCTATGGCCTTCCGGTCACCCTCTTTCGTGAGGGCACTTCCGTCTGGCCCGCCCCTCACTTTACGAGCCAAAAAACAAAGTAACGCCCCCACGAGCGCTGTGGCGTACCATGGCGTGCCGTGGCGTGCCGCAGGCTTTCCGAAGGCTTCACCCCTGTCATTGGCGCAGCAGCACCGCGCAAACAACGCACTTGAGCAGAGAGGCTCACCCATAATCAAAAAGGCGGGGTAACCGAAGTTACTCCGCCTTGGGTTCAGACCGTTTAAGTCTTACTTAGCAGGATGTTCGTGTTCTTCTTTGAACAAACGTAAACCCGTGCTCATCGACGAGAGCGTGACCGCACCGCCCATGATGTCTTCACGGAAGCTCATGTAGATATGAGCACACGCGAAGAGGATGAATACGTACATCAACACATGGTGCGTCGTACGAACCGATTGAACGTCGCCAAAGAGCGGGAAAATCCAGCTAATGAACGGCATCCAACCCGTACCCCAACCCCATTGTTGAGCGAACAGAGCAAAGCCCGTAAGAATGATCAAGAAGGACGAGATCACAAACATACCAAACATCGCTAACTGAGCTAACGGGTTGTGACCCGCATATTCAGGAGCGTGCTTACGCATGAAGAGATAGTATTGCACTTGAGCAATAACGCCCTTCCACCAACGCCAGCGCCATAACGGCGGTAAGAAGATCATGCGAGCATAACGATTGCCCACAAACGCCCAATAAAGACGATAGGCAAACAAGACCGCAAAAATCATCCCGGCCACAAACTGTCTCTTATACACATCTGACGCTGCCGACGATA